>DAOTXI010000132.1:0-12850 GCA_034435475.1 Anaerolineales bacterium | reverse complement strand
GCGTCTGGCTGGTCTCAAACTCAGGGTTCAGCCTGTCACGGCAGCGGTCATGGAATCTCTTGCAGACAAGGAAAATCCGCAGGGAATTCTGGCGGTTGTTAAAAATAGACCCCGCTCAATCGAGGATGCAGGCTCTGCGAAAAAAATGGCGGCATTGGTCTCGCCACAAGACCCCGGCAATCTCGGCACGATCCTGCGCACCGTCGACGCTGTTGGCGCGGATGCGCTTTTCCTGCTTGATGGCGGCGTGGAGTTGTATCACCCGACCGTCGTCCGCGCCAGCATGGGGACGCTGTTCTGGAAGCCGGTAGTACAAACTTCATTTTCTGAATTCATCGCCTGGGCACGCGGACGCGGAGTTCAAGTCATCGGTTCATCCTCCAAAGCCGATGTGGATTATCACACCCTCGTTCCCCAAGAGCCGTGGGCGTTGCTGTTGGGCAGTGAGCAAAAAGGGTTATCCCCCGAGCAGACTTCCGCCTGCGATGTGACTGTCTCTCTCCCAATGCGCGGACATGCCTCATCCCTCAACCTCGCAGTGGCGGCGGGGGTGTTGTTGTATCAGTTTTCAAAATGAGTTTTGTGAAAAATCGTCCCGAAGGGTTTGTGGAGAAACTCTCAATATGCGCCAAAACCTTCGGGATGTTTGTGCTTATGCTATTTTGCGGGTGAGTTTCAACAGGGGCAATTCCAAAACCCTGTAACTTGCAAACCCGACTGCCAGGGCGAGTGCGAAAGCCAATATAAGGGCGATTGCATTATCGAGGAGGGAATCGTTGGCGAAAATCCCCCAAACCCTTCCGACCACATTTACGGTAAACAAGTGCGACAGATAGATCGAATATGAGACATTTCCAAGTTGAATAAGGAATCCCGGGAGGGTGACCCCGTTCCGTTCGGCGTGGGTGATGCAAAATACGATCACCACAGCGGGGATGCCATAATACAACGCCTCGGCGAGTTCGAGCGGCGAAGCGCCGGTTGCACGGTGATATTGGATGTACCCAACCACGGCGGCGGCAAGTCCAATCCCGGCTATTGCAACCAGCGCGTTTCCGTTTACTTTTAATGGTCCGAAATTATGATAATGCACCGCCAACAGGCAGCCCGCGATGAATTCGAAGGTCAGGGGATGAAAGATCAGCCGGGTAAGCGGAGGATCGATCGGAAAGCCTGAAATTGCTATTCCCGCACCCCACAGGACCAGGGCGGGCACGAAAAATTTTTCGGGCAGAAACAGGAGCAGGAAAAAGACGATATAGAAATACACTTCATGGATCAGCGTCCACCCGACCTGTACGAGGGGCAGTAGTTTGACCGGAAATAACAGGTATGAAGATAGGACATCGACCTGATTGCCTTGTGAGTTATTCACCCATGATGGCTGAACAATGAACACGAGCAATGCCAGTGTAGTGTACGCCCAGTAGAGCGGATAGATCCTTGAAACCCGGTGGTAAAGAAAAATAAGGGCGGATTTCATTTGACCGAATTTTCCCCGCGTCACCGTCACCATCACAAATCCGCTGATGACGAAAAACAGGTCCACGCCGAACATGCCGAACTGAAGCCAGCCCGGGAGCAGGGTATTGCCGCCCCCATACTTTTTTTCGATAACGACCAGATGGAACATCAGGACGGAAAGCACGGCGATTCCCCGCAAGGCTTGAATGTTTTGCAATTTACTCATAGTGTGCTGATATTTTACCCTGCCTTTGTTGTCCAGCGCCGCGTTGTTTTCGGGTTTGGTGTAGTGCAAAAGTGTCCGGACCCGCTCCCTGCGCCGCCCCCGATAGTTTTGCGCCACACTCGTTCGGGTTTGAGGACTGTGTTCTAATCCCTCAACGCCCTGCCCGTCAAGTGTAAAAACACCGTTTCCAAATTCGGCTCGCGGATGTCTATCGAGTGAATTTTGATTCCGCGTTCGTTGGCTTTGGTCACGACGGGAGCCATCACATCCGCAGCGGAGGGAGTGACGACCGAAATCTCATGGTCAATGGCATTGGCTTCCAGCACGCCTTTGATGCCTTTGAATGACGTGACCAACGCTTCGGGGTCTTCGTTCTCGCCGATGTGCAGAATGAGCGTTTCGCTTTCGCCGACCTGTTTGGTAAGTTCCTTCTGTGTGCCAATCGCAATCAACTCGCCGTGGTCAATAATGCCCACCCGGTTTGAGAGTTCTTCGGCTTCTTCCATATAATGCGTGGTGTAAAGGACGGTCATGCCTTGTTTGTTGAGGTCTTTAACCGTGTCTAAAATGGCGCGGCGCGATTGCGGGTCAATGCCTACAGTGGGTTCGTCCATGAAGAGCAGGCTTGGTTTGTGAAGCAAGCCCACCCCAATGTTGACGCGGCGCTTCATCCCGCCGGAATAGGTTTTAACTTTGTTTTTGGCTTTATCTGTTAACCCGATTTGTTCCAACACTTCATCCACACGAGCAGAGAGAGACTTGCCGCTTAATCCATACATTTGACCCCAAAAGACGAGATTTTCTTTTGCGGTCAGGTCTTCATAAAGCGCCAGGTCTTGCGGCACAACGCCGATTGCATTGCGGACATTCATTGGATGTTTGGTGATGGAGTGCCCCGCAATGGTCGCCTCGCCGGAAGTGGGGGCGTACAACGTGGAGAGCATCGAGATGGTGGTGGTCTTTCCCGCGCCATTGGGACCCAGCAGGCTAAAGATTTCTCCTTCTTTGATACTGAATGAGATGCCTTTAACTGCTTGAAAATCGCCGTAGTTTTTTACAAAGTGATTGACTTCCAGAATGTTTGTCATAAGAATTCCTTATTAAACTGGAGAGATATACGAGGTTGAGTTGAGATGAGCTGTACGAATAAGAAGGTGGCAAGTAGAAAGCAGAAGGCGGAAAGCGGAAGGTGGGATTAATTTTTGCGGGATGAGGTTGGCGCAAATTTTTCGGGCATAGACATCATGGCGCCGAGCATTTTACCGACTTCTTCATAGCCCTTGATAAGTTCCTGGTATTTTTCAGGCGCGAGGTATTCGCAATCTTTGGCAAAATCAAGCCAGACACGCCTTCAAATCACGATGACCTTTCAACTCTACATACAGCATAACATCCTCCAATGACCAAATGATCTATTTCAAATTTACATCAATACACATCTGCCTACTGCTCTTTGCTTTCCGCCCGCTATTCAATCAATCTCCCATACCTCTTCAACACCTCCCTCACTTTCTCATGCGGCAACGCCTTTGCTGTGAACTCATGCCCGATCATATCTTCAGCCGCAACCATTGAATTTATGATCGCTTCTTCAGTGGCGAAAACCGTGGCAGCAAAGACCGGGTCAATCTTGTCGTTGGATAATGCTCGAATTTCAGAAATGTCTTTTTCGTTGGGTTGGGTCGCCTGCGGATTGGCGGTGGAAAAAGCCAGGAAGATATCCCCAGACCCGTTCCCGCCGGTGGAGCCGGTGCGAGCCATTCCAAGGGAAACGCGCCTCGCCACTCGTTTGAGTTGATGTGGCAACAGCGGCGCATCCGTCCCGACGATGACGATCAGTGAGCCGTCGTCCATGCGGTAGGGGTCTTCACCGTTGGTGATAGGAGCATTCTCTACAAGATGCTTTCCAACGGGCGCCCCCGCAATCGTGAGCAAATGCCGTCTGCCGAAGTTGGTCTGAGCGAGCACGCCAACCGTCCAGCCGCCGAGTTTCTCAGGTAATTTGCGCGAGGACGTGCCCGTGCCGCCCTTGTATTCGTAGCACATCATGCCCGTTCCCCCGCCGACATTGCCTTCTTCAATGAAGCCGGATGTTGCAGAGTCCAATGCCTCAAAGACATGCTGGTCTTTGACAAAAAATCCGTTCATGTTGTTCAGCCAGGCATCGGCAGTCTCAGCGACGACAGGCAATGCCCAGGGCTGATATTGGATTTTATTTTTCACCTGCCAGGCAATGATCGTATCGCGGACAATGCCGACGCTATGTGTATTGGTAATGCCAATGGGACCTTCGACAAACCCGCCTTCTTCCACCCACAAAGAACCGGTCATTTCGCCGTTGCCGTTGAAGGCATGGATGCCGCCATAGACCGGCGCAAAATTCTCGCGCCCGCGTGGGTGGATGATGGTCACGCCGGTGCGGGCGTCTTTACCCTCAATGATCGTGGAATATCCCACGGTTACGCCGGGCACATCTGTGATCGCGTTGAATTCGCCGGGCGTTCCTTCAAATGGAATTCCCAGATCGCGGGCGCGTATTTTTTTCATAAAACTCTCCTGTTATGTTGGCGATATTGTGAATGAGGAAATTATAGCCCAAAGGCATTAAGACCTTTGACCTTCCACTTTGGACTCTATTTTTCACTGGTACAATGAGCGCATTAAATTTCGAAAGGATAAATTATGGCGCACGATACAGTGAAAGACGGGTTGGTTGTTTCGATGGAATACAAACTGACCGTGGATGACGAGGTGTTGGACTCCTCCGATGAGGCGGGTCCGCTGCAGTTTTTGGCGGGGTACGGCAATATCATCCCCGGTTTGGAAAATGAAATGATGGGTATGAAGATCGGTGACAGCAAAAACGTTACCGTGCAGCCTGCCGATGGCTACGGTGAATTCGATGAAGAAGCCTTTGCCGATGTCCCCCGCACCGAATTCCCTGCGGATATGGCGTTGGAAGAAGGCATGGAGTTACACGTCACCGATGAAGACGGCAACCATCAAGCCGCGTACGTGGCGGAGTTTGACGCCAAGACTGTCAAACTCGATTTCAATCACCCCCTCGCTGGAGCCGTGTTGGAATTCTACGTGAAAGTTGTCGCCCTGCGGGACCCGACTGAAGAAGAACTCGATCACGGTCATGTCCACGATGGCGATGGACATCATCACTAGAAAACATGCCTCACCCCGAGTATAAGATTTCGTGGGTGAGTTTGTTTTTAAGAGCAAATGGGACGCGGACCCTTGCACCGCCCGCAAGGGCAGGTGAAACGCTGATTTTAAAGGTTTTATCCGCGTCCATCTGCGCTCGTCAGCGTCCCATATTAAATTCGGGGTTAATGATGTTTTCGCGTAAGAGCTTGCCGAACTCCAAACACAAACACCACCACGCCCAGGACCAAACCGCCAAAGTTGCTCATAAATTCACTCACCACCTCCCACTGACTGCCAAAGAGATACCCCAGCCCGCCATAGAGGACGATCCACAAAATTTCGCCGAGGATGTCGTACAACATGAAACGCCGAAAGGCGTATCCGCTGCCGCCTGCGATTAAGTTTGTAGGAATGGCAAGTGCGGTGATGAGAAAACGCGTAAAGAAGATCGCTGCCCCGGCACGGTTATTGAATTGCGTGAGCGCATTTGCCCATGTGGGCGAAGACCCCATACGGGCGCTCACCCAATCTTTGCCGTAATAGCCCATGCCAAAACTGAGCATGTCGCCCAGTAATGCGCCCAGCAAGCCCAATATCGCCATCAACACCCAATCAAAATAACCTTGCTGTGAAAAAGCGCCCACTGCGATCACCATGAACGACGCGCCCACCGGCAAGCCAACCGCGCCGAGAAACAGAGTCAATGCAAAGAGCGGCGCGCCGTAGTTGATGACCTGCGTCAAAAAATAATCGGACATGGGCAAAGCCTACGGAGTCGCTGTCGGCGGAGCAACAGGTTCGGTGGGTGAACCCGGCGTCGGCGGGGGTTGATGCGCAAGCACTGTCGCTTTTATGGTGGTCAGCACATATCCATCCGCTTCTGGAAAATATTCTTCATTCAATTGCTCGAGATTTTTTTTGAAGTCATCATTTTCTTTGGGGTTAATGCCCAGCGCGTTGAAAAGAATGTTGGGCGGCACGCCGTAGTTGTGCGAGATGAATGGAATCGTCATCCATTCTTCGATGGCTTCAACATCGGTTTGAAGTTCCCCGGCAAAGGGCGGCGGGCGATGTCGGTCGAATTTATTGAAGGCGCGAAAAGCGCGCAAGCCAAAGAATAAAATCAAGATCACCCCGAGCGCGCTCAGGGTGATAAAGATCGTTCGTTGCTTTTTGTTCTCGTTCACTATTCCTGCCACTCCAATTCAAAGTCACCAACGAAGACCGTGTGCCCATCTTCCACGCCTGCTTCGCGCAGGGCTTTATCCACGCCCAATTTTTGCATCATGCGTTGGAAGCGCCGAACAGAGCCGTAATGTTCCCAATAGGTCATCTTGGCGGCGCGTTCAATGGCAACGCCGGATACTCTCCACTTATCGCCATCTTCTCTATGGATGTTGAACAAGTTGGGGTCTACTTCCGGTTTGTATACGGGCAGCGCCTCTTCCTCGAGTTGTTCGGGTGGCAGTTCCTGAAGCATTTTCCACGCGGACAGTAAAACCTCACGCGTGTTGGTGCGCGCCATTGCCGAAGCAGTGATGATCTCAACTTTTTTCTTTTTGAAACTGGCGTTGATGTCTTTCAAGCGCTCCTGCACATCAGGCTGATCCACTTTGTTGATGACCACCACCTGCGGCTTTTTGCCGAGTTTGGTGTCGAACAGCGAAAGCTCGCTATTGATCTGACTGAAGTCTGCGAGCGGGTCTTCAGACTGCCCATCGATCATATGAATCAAAACGCGGGTGCGTTGAATGTGACGTAGAAAGTCGTGACCCAACCCTGCGCCTTCGTGCGCGCCTTCGATCAAGCCGGGAATATCTGCCATCACCACGGTGGCTTCTTCGTCTACTTTGGCTACGCCGAGATTTGGTTCGAGCGTGGTGAAAGGATAATCGCCGATCTTGGGCTTGGCGTTGGTCAGCACTGAAAGCAGGGTGGATTTTCCGGCGTTGGGTAAGCCGATAATGCCAATATCCGCGATAAGTTTGAGTTCGAGGCGCAGGAGTTTTTCCTCGTGTGGTTCGCCGCGTTCTGCCATGCGCGGAGCCTGGTTGCGCGAAGTGGCGAAATGCTGGTTGCCAAGCCCGCCGCGCCCGCCCTTGCAGATAACGAGTTCCTGTCCGGCTTCGGTCAGGTCACCGAGCAGTTCGCCGGTTTCCGCATCGTAGATGACAGTGCCCGGCGGGACGTTGACAATGAGATTTTTGCCGCCGCGCCCGGTCATTTGTGAGCCGCCGCCGTTCGCGCCGGGGTCGGCTGCAAATGATTGATTGGGACGAAAATGAGAAAGTGAATTGAGCGTGGGCTTGACTTGAAAGATGACGTCGCCGCCCTTGCCGCCATCGCCGCCATCGGGACCGCCGCGCGGCTCGTATTTTTCACGGCGAAAATGAACCATGCCGTCGCCGCCTTTGCCGGATTTTACGTGAATGTTTACCTGGTCTATGAACATAGTTGCCCCATTATAACGGGTTGACCGGCTGCGTTTGCTTTTAGGACTGGGATTCGGCGTGTTTTATTGTTAACTACTGATTACCTTACACTCTTAAATCAGGACGCGGACGAGCGCTGAAAACGCGGATTCAAGGTGTTTTTTTGGGACGTTTTGTCAAAAAAAATCTGCATTCATCCGCGTTTTTAGCGTTCCAAAAACAAAGTGTAGGGCAACCGATAGTAACTACTGGACTTCCGTAAAACTCGCAGAGTTTGACCGCCGAGGGCAAACCCCAGTCAATGGTCGGCGGTTAAATACCGAAGAGACAAATAATTTTGAGTAAGTTCAAAACTACAAAATGCCGCGTTACGAACATGGGCCATTAAGGCAAGCCTGGACGAAATCTGAATTTGTCATGTCTTTATTATGATTGGCTTGTTTATTGAGTGGATAATCGGGGTGGAATATAAAATGAACAAAAGTCTTGGAAACGAGCGTAAACCCCTTATATTGATCGCTGAAGACGAAGCGCCCATTCGTATGGGGCTGTCTGCCGCAATGACCCGACTTGGGTATCGCGTTATCACCGCCGAGAATGGCAGCGATGCGCTTCTCAAAGCGGGGGAGAACCGTCCCGACCTGATCATCTCGGATATAAAAATGCCGGTGCTTGATGGTATTGAGCTAAAAAAACGCCTCAGCGCGGACCCGGCGCTTTCAACCACCCCGCTGATCTATCTCTCTGCCCGAAGCAATGTCGAAGACCGGGTCAGTGGAATACGTTGCGGCGCGGACGACTACGTTACCAAACCCTTCGATGTGGAGGAATTGGCTGCGCGTGTCGAAGCAGTCTTGAGACGCGCCCAGGGCGAGAGAAAACTCGGCTTTGACATGGCGCGCCAGATTGACAGGGAAGAAATGGAAAGACTGCGCCGCGAGTTGATGCAGAACTTTCACCACGAGATTCGCACTCCGCTCAATAATGTGATGATGTTCCTGGAGATTGTGGCGACCGAGAAATTTGAAACGCTCGAAGAACAGAAGGAGTTCATCCGCATTGCGCGTTCGAGCGGTGACCGGCTTGAGTCGCTTATCTCCGATATCATTTTCCTGACCGACCTCGACCAGGGGGCGGTCAACAATGTCCGGCAGGCTTTCAACCCGGAGACCCATCTTCTTCCCGCGTTAAAACGCCGGCTTTCCCGCTACGAATCAAAATCGTTGAACTTCGTGCCGGTTATTTCTACGAGCGGCTTCATCAAGGCGCCGCGGCATGAGTTTGCCCATGCCATTCAACACCTTGCGGATAACGCCTTCAAATTCAGTCCAAAGGATGGGACTGTCATTCTTAAGATCGCCCCGGATGGACGCGGCGGCGCAGTTATTACCGTTGAAGACCAGGGACCGGGAGTCCCGGCGGCGCTTCGTGAACAGGTCTTTGAACGGTATTTCCAGATCAGTCAGGGGCCGGCGAGGGAGTATCAGGGTTTGGGTCTGGGGCTGACCGTTGCGCGCGCCACATTTCGCGCTTTGGGCGGCGATGTGACCATTCTCGACAGCGCCCAGGGGTGCTGTGTGCAGGCAGTTCTGCCTGCGCTTTCATCGGACGATGCGATAAATGGATAAGAAGATACCTCCAGCAGATTCTATGCCGGTTCAGGTTGGGGTGCGTGAGTCTCTGTGGAATGAGGGGCTGGATTATCACGCTTTCTTTGAGCAGGCTGGAGATGGTATTTTGGTGGTGAGCCTTGAAATGAAGATCATTGCGGCGAATCCGCAGGCTGCTCGTCTGCTTGGGTATGCAGGGGAAAGCCTCGAAGGCAGGGTGGTTCTTGCCCTGTTGGGGTTGGATGCCGCCGCTTGGAAGCGCCTGATCTTCGAGAATCCCGCCCATACCTTTGAGCATAACCTGCGCCGGAAAGACGGTTCCTTCATCCAGATGGAGATTAATTCGTCGGTGATATTGGATTCTGCGGGAAATCCTGCCGCGGTGCAATTGACTGCGCGGAATATCAGCGAGCGGACACAGACCGAGCGCGTGCTTAAACGTAACATGCGCGCCCAATCCATTATTGGGGAAGTGACTGCCATGTTATTCCGCTCGACGAATATCGAAGCCCGGATGTCGGAAGCTCTTGAGGCGCTTGGGTATGCGGTCGGCGTTTTCAGTTGCGTGATTTTCGAAGCGAAAAACTCAACCCTGCGCATCCGGCACAAATGGGTGGATCCAGCCGTCCCTGCGTTTGATGCGGAGGGGGTGTTGAATCCGTTTTTGGATTCTTTGGCAAAATTTCCGGACCGGGTCTTTACCCTTCCCGAAGCCCCGGGCAATGTTTCGAGCGCGCCGGGGGTTTCTGTGCTGGCTGTGCCGATTCAGGGCGCGTTGGGGATGTGGGGCTTCCTGGGTTTGTTCAGCGCGGAGGATCGTCGCTCCTGGCTTCAGACGAGTTTCGATATTGTGCAAACGATGGCCAATTTGCTTGGGGCTGCCATCGAGCGCATCCATTATGAAGAGACCCTGCGCCTGAGCGAACGCCGCAACCGAATCATTGTGGACGCATTGCCGGATTTGTTGCTGCGGGTGGATCGTTCGGGGCGCATATTCGATTACAACGCGGGGCAGAACCATCCGCTTTTCCTTGAGTCGGCGGTTGTGATCGGCAGAAATCTTTATGACTTGTGGGGGGATGAGATTTCCAGGAAACTGCTGCCGAAAATTCCGAATGAGACTTTGTTCACCCATCCGCGCGTGGTGGATTCTTTCACCCTGCAAGGGCGGGACGGCGTTTTCGAGGCGCGGCTCTTCCCGTTGAGTAAGCTGGAGGCGCTGATCCTCGTCCGCGATATTACGGAGCAGGCGCGTCTGGATCAGATGAAATCGGATTTTATCAATTGGGCTTCACATGAACTCCGCACTCCGATCACGTCTGCAATTCTGATGACAGACCTGCTTCGCCAGGGATGCGCGCCCGAGGAACAGGAGGAGTATCTTGTGACTCTCTCCGGCGAGTTGAACCGCCAGAAGAATTTGATCAACGAGTTGTTGATGGCGGGCAGGCTTGAGCATGGCGCGTTGCGCGTGGAATTGACATCGCTGGAATTGGTGTCTGTGTTGAAAGAGTCGGTGTTGGGAGTGAAACCGGTTGCCAAAAGGCGAAAGATAGAAATTCTGGCGAGCTTGCCCTCTCACCCCTGCCAGATATGGGGCGATAAAAGCGCCCTGCAACAGGTT
Source organism: Anaerolineales bacterium (assembly GCA_034435475.1). GTDB lineage: Bacteria > Chloroflexota > Anaerolineae > Anaerolineales > Villigracilaceae > Villigracilis. The sequence goes on along the minus strand of DAOTXI010000132.1, from coordinate 2,338 downwards.
TTTATCAACCTGCTCAGCAATGCTGTGAAATTTTCGCCAGACAGCGGTGTTGTGGTGTTGGCGCTGGAGCAGATGGGGAAGGAAGCGCGGGTGTCAATTTCGGATAGCGGGTTGGGGATTCCCCCCGATGCCCTGCCGCATCTCTTCGAGCGTTTTTACCGCGCCCGCAATGTGACCGCCGCGGAAATCCCTGGCAGCGGTATTGGGTTGTACATCGTCAAATCGCTTGTAAAGGAACTTAAGGGAAATATCCATGTGGAAACCGAGGTCGGCAAGGGGACAAAGTTTACGGTAACGCTGAATCTTGTGATGGATAAATAAAGACCCCGCCTCAACTTATGAGGCATATTAAAGCGGACTCGCGCTAAACGACATGTCACGGGGGGCGATTCGGGTTTGGAGTTCCTGTCTGAATATCGAATAACCCCACCCCTGCTATAATTTTGACCCATGAATTGGCTCAAGACAACCCTTGAAATTTCCACCCCCGGCAAGGGGCTTCACGACATTACCTCTCTTGTCCGTGTGCAGTTAAAGGAGTGGAATGTCCGCGAAGGGATGTGCTTTCTTTTCCTGCAACATACCAGCGCCTCCCTCGTCATCAGCGAAAACTGGGACCCGACCGCCCGTGCCGACTTGGGAGTTTTCATGGAACGCCTCGTTCCTGAACGGGAGGGTTGGTACACCCACGATCTCGAAGGACCGGACGACGCCACCTCGCATATCCGCGCGATGTTGACCGATACCAGCCTGACAATCCCTGTGGATAACGGCAATCTCTCGCTCGGAACCTGGCAGGGAGTGTTTGTCTTCGAGCACCGCGCCCGCCCGCAAAGCAGGAAACTGTTGATGCGGGTGTTGGCGGTGCAGTGAAATAGTTGGTTTAACTCAACAACGAGCCAGCTATAAACGCTTGAAACGAACCAGTAGATGTGTTGCGAATCGTATCTTGGTTTATGCGCCAAAACCGTTTTCGGTTATAATCCCGTCGCTTCAAAATCCGGGGAGGTGCCAGAGTGGTTGAATGGGACGGTCTCGAAAACCGTTGTGGGCTCCGGTCCACCGAGGGTTCGAATCCCTCCCTCTCCGCAAATGGACCTGACAGGTTTCCGACCTGTCAGGTCTTCTTATTTTGGAGTAAGATTCATGGAATGAAACTCAACCTTGCCCTTGCCCAGATCGAGACAAAACTTGGGGATGTGGAAGCCAACCTTGTCAGGCATCTCGAATACATCGAAAGGGCTAAAGCGGGGAAGGCAGACCTGTTGGTATTCCCGGAACTTTCCCTGACCGGATATGTTTTACAGGACCTGGTCGCCTCTGTTGCCCATAGACCCACCTGCGACGATCCAATTTTCAAACCACTCCTGAACGTCTCAAAAGACCTGGACCTCGTAGTCGGTTTTGTGGATGAAGACTCCCGGCATCGCTTTTACATTGCCAATGCCTATCTTTCCGGGGGTAAACTAATTCATGTCCACCACAAAGTCTACCTGCCAACTTATGGACTCTTCGATGAAGGGCGCTTTTTTGCCTGGGGCGATAAAGTCCGCGCTTTTGATACCCGCTTCGGGCGGATCGGAATGCTCATCTGCGAGGATTTCTGGCACGCCTCGCCTCCCTACCTGCTCTGGTTGGACGGCGCCGACATCATGCTTTTTTCCTCCGCCTCGCCGGGGCGCGGGTTGAACGACAAGGACAAACTTGAATCGGCGCGCTGGGTGGAGCGGGTCAACAAAGCCTATGCCAGCATGTTTACGTCTTTCGTCGCCCACGCCAATCGCGTTGGGTATGAGGATGGACTGCACTTCTGGGGCGGGGCGACCGTCTTCGACCCAACCGGTGAGGAACTCTCCCACGGACCCTACAACGAAGAAGCCATTACCTTCACCGAACTGGATTTGAATCAACTCCGCCGCACCCGCGCACGTCTGCCTTTGCTTCGTGATGAACGAACTTCTCTTGTCCAAAACGAATTGAACAGGATCCTCGCCCGTGATTGACGTCAACCTGACCATCAACACCGACCTCGCGCGTGACATCCTGACCGGTTTCATCAGGTCCGAGATCACAAGGGTGGGGATGTCCCGCGCCATTGTCAATCTATCCGGCGGCTTGGATTCTGCCCTTTCCTGCGCACTCGCCGTCGAGGCGTTGGGAGCCGAAAACGTTCTCGCCTTGCGCCTGCCGTATCACGCCTCCTCGTCCAACTCCCTGACAGACGCGCAACTTCTGATCGACCAGTTGGGAATCCAAAGCAAAACCATCGAGATCACAGACATGGTCGAGCCGCTCATTCACCTCGACCCGCAGATGTCGAACCTGCGCAAAGGCAATA
>DAOTXI010000131.1:0-3047 GCA_034435475.1 Anaerolineales bacterium | reverse complement strand
ATCAACTTCGCCCAGGAGATGATGGACAAACACGAGATCATCGGCGTGGATCGGGGCAAACTCAAAAGCGCCCCATTCAAGGTTTTGAAACACGACCTGCTTGAACCCGACGCCGTGGATAAAGTTCTTGATGAAGCCCAGCCTGAATGGGTGGTCAATTGCGCGGCTCTGGCGGACCTCGAAGCCTGCGAAGACGACCCCCGCCTTGCCAAACGCCTGAACGCCGACCTGCCCCGCCGCTTTGCGCGCGCCTGCAAAACCCGCAACCTCCCCCTCGTCCACATCTCCACCGACGCCGTATTCGACGGACAAAAAGACGGCTTCTACAGCGAAGAAGACCCAGCCAGCCCGCTCGGCGTGTACTCAAAGACCAAACTCGACGGCGAATGGGCGGTCATGACCGAGAATCCCCAAGCCCTCGTGGCGCGAGTCAACTTTTATGGCTGGAGCCTGCCCGGCAGGCGCAGTCTCGCCGAGTTCTTCTTCAACAACCTCACCAACAACAAAAGCATGAGCGGCTTTACCGATGTCATCTTCTGCCCCATGCTCGTCAACGACACCGCCCGCATCCTCGTCAGAATGCTCCAAGCCGGGCTTAAGGGCGTGTATCACCTCGTCGGCCCACAGGCCATGAGCAAATACCAGTTCGGTGTCGAGATCGCCCGCCGCTTCAAACTTAGCGAAAGCGAGATCACCCCCAAATCCGTCAACTTTGCCGGGCTGATCGCCAAACGTTCCAACAACTTATGGCTCTCCACCCGCAAGCTATCCACAGATTTGAACCAGGATCTGCCCGACTTCTCCACAGGCTTGGACGAGTTTTACACACAGTTTGACCAGGGTTATCCACAGAAAATCCGCAGTTATCAACAGTAGTACGACAAAATTTAATTTTTACACCCCAAGTTATCCACACATCCGCGACACTTTTCCACAGAAAAGCCGCCCTTTATCCACATAAATGCAGTGATATCAAAACGATTCCCCGTTTTCAGCCCAACTTATCCACAACTTTCCGCGGGTTATCCACAACCTTCAAGGTACTTATCCACATGAAAACCCTCCTCCGCCTCGAAGAACTCCTCATGTTCGCCTTCGCCCTCTTCCTTTTTTCGGGATTGGACTCCTCCTGGGGACTTTTCGCCCTCCTGTTCTTTGCTCCCGACCTGAGCATGATCGGCTACCTGATCAATCCCCGCCTCGGCGCCTGGACCTATAACCTGGTCCACCACAAGGGGCTTGGGATTACGCTGTATGTTTTGAGCGTCCTACTCCCCGCCCCCTGGCTGACCTTCACCGGAATCCTGCTCTTCGCCCACTCCAGCTTCGACCGTATCTTCGGTTATGGCTTGAAGCACGAAGATGCTTTTCAAAACACGCATTTGGGCAGGATCGGCAGATGATACCGAAGCGGCTCGCGCGTGAAGTGGTCTATCAAAGCAGGTGGGTTAACCTATATAAAGATACCGTCGAATTCCCGAACGGCTACCTCATTGACAAGTTTCACCTACTCGATTTCGAGCGCGAAGCTGTGGCAGCCGTCATGGAAAATGAAGCGGGGGAGGTTGTGTTCGCCCGCATCCCGCGCTACACCACCGGCATGGCAGAATGGGAACTCCCCGCAGGCGGCATGGAGCCGGGCGAACCCATCCTCGAAGCCGCCAAACGCGAGCTTATCGAAGAAACTGGCTACATCTCCACCGACCACGAATTGATCTACACCTACTACCCCATGAATGGACAGGCGAACCAGATCTTTCACATCGTTTTGTGCAAAGCTGGTGAATTGGTGCAGGCGTTTGACCCGAATGAAGTGATCGAAGTCCGCTGGTTTACAAAAGATGAAATCCGGCAGATGCTGAAAGAACAAAAGATCAAAGACGGCTTTTCTCTGACGGCGTTGTTATTATGGCTGCAAGGATGATTTTTGAATTGCTCAAAATCTTTCACGATCAATCGTCACGACTCCAAAAAAACAGGTGACTGTCACCACCCAAACTAACGGAGGAACAACATGGAAATCAAATTTGGAAAACACACCATCGGTTTGAACCATCCCACCTACTTCATTGCCGATATCGCCGCCAACCACGACGGCGACATGGAACGCGCCAAGAAACTGATTCGCCTTGCAAAGGAAGCGGGCGCAGATGCCGCCAAATTCCAGAATTTCGACGCGCCCAAGATCGTCTCGGATTACGGCTTCAAAGCCATGAGCGGCGGGCAGGTTTCGCATCAGGCAAGCTGGAAAAAATCCGTTTTTGAAGTGTATAAAGGCGCATCCATTCCGTTTGAATGGTCTATGACATTGGTGGAGGAATGTCAGGAAGTGGGCATTGACTATTTCTCCTCGCCCTATGATTTTGAAGCGATTGACTTCCTCGACCAATATGTGGAAGTTTACAAAGCCGGTTCCGGCGAAATTGACTGGATCGAAGCCCTCGAACGCATGGCGTCCAAAGGCAAGACGTTCTTTGTCGCCACGGGCGCATCGGATATTGGCGACGTGCAGCGGGCTGTCCACGCGATTCTGAAACTCAATAAGCAATTGGTATTAATGCAATGCAATACCAATTACACCGCATCCCCAGGCAACTACGATCATTTACATCTCAATGTTCTCAAAACCTACGCCGCGATGTTCCCCGATGTAATTCTCGGTTTATCCGATCATACGCATTCGGTTGCGCCTGTTCTCGGTGCGGTGACATTGGGCGCGCGCGTCATCGAGCGTCACTTCACCGACAGCAACGACCGCGAAGGTCCCGACCACAAGTTTGCGATGAATCCCGAAAACTGGGCCAAGATGGTCGAGGAGACTCGCCTATTGGAACGGTCGCTTGGCAGCCCCGATAAATTTATTGCGGAAAACGAGCAGGATACCCAGATCGTTCAACGCCGCTGCCTGCGTGCCGCGCGCGACATCAAGGCGGGCGAAGTCTTCACCCGTGACATGATCGATGTTCTGCGTCCCGCCACCCCGGGTGCGATCAAGCCCGACCAAATTCAAAACGTCATCGGTACAAAGGCACTGGCAGATATGCCGC
>DAOTXI010000130.1:0-2860 GCA_034435475.1 Anaerolineales bacterium | reverse complement strand
AGTTCCAGCAGGCGCATGAGAAATTGAACATGCCGATGGATGCGTTGAAGAATTGCGTGTTGATTGCGGCGGAGGAATCCTTCCTGCCGGAGGCAAAGAAGGCGGAGCTGGTTGCCTCGCTCAAGAAGGAAATGAACATCCGCTAAACTCTTCCGCGCGCGGCGATGAATTAGTATAATTTGCGTCTGAATTTCCCAAGTTAATCCCACCACATAACCAAAAGGATATCAAAGGCGCTCCTTTGTGTTCTTCCTGATTGTGGTGTGAGTGTAGGGCAGACTTAAGTTTGCCTTACAAATTCTCATACCAAAGGAGTATCCTATGCAAGACCTATTTAAGTCCCGTGACGTATTAAGCGTGGGCAAGAAACAATACGTCTACTTCCGGCTCGACGCGCTCGAAAAAGCCGGGCTGACCAAACTCAGCAAACTTCCCTATTCCATTCGTATCGTGCTCGAAGCCGCGCTGCGTCAGTGCAACGACAAAGAGATCACGAAGGCAGATGTGAAGAACATCGCCGCGTGGACTCCCAAAGGCGCCCGCCCGGGCATCCCCTTCTTGCCTTCACGCGTGGTGATGCAAGACTTCACCGGCGTGCCTGCGGTCGTAGACCTCGCCGCGATGCGCGCCGCTGTGGCTCGTTTGGGCGGCGACCCGAAGAAGATCAATCCACTCGTGCCGGTTGACTTGGTCATTGACCACTCGGTACAGGTGGATTTCTTTGCCACAGCCGAAGCGCTCAACCGCAACACCGAAGTTGAATTCCAGCGCAACCGCGAACGCTACGAGTTCCTCAAGTGGGGACAAAAAGCCTTCAGCAATTTCCGCGTCGTTCCCCCGATGACCGGTATCGTGCATCAGGTCAACTTGGAATATCTAGCTGATGTGGTCGGAGTCCGAAGTCTCCCGACTTCGGAAATCCAAAGTCAGGAGACTTTGGACTCCGTTTTGTTCCCCGACTCGCTCGTCGGCACTGACTCGCACACGACCATGATCAATGGCTTGGGCGTGGTGGGTTGGGGCGTGGGCGGTATCGAAGCCGAAGCCGTGATGCTCGGTCAACCCATGGACATGTTGCTCCCCGATGTGATCGGTTTCAAACTCTTCGGCAAACTCACCGAAGGCGTGACCGCCACCGACCTCGTCCTCACCGTGACTCAGATGCTGCGCAAAAAAGGCGTGGTAGATAAGTTCGTCGAGTTCTTCGGCGAAGGGCTGGACAACATGTCGCTGACCGACCGCGCTACCATCGCCAACATGGCTCCTGAATACGGCGCCACCATGGGCTACTTCCCTGTGGATGAAGAGACGCTTCGCTACATGCGCCTCACTGGTCGCTCCGAAGAAGTCATTGCCCGCACGGAAGCCTATCTCCGCGCTCAGGGACTCTTCCGTGAAGCCAATAGCCCTGAACCGGAATTCACCGACACGCTTGAACTGGATTTGGGAAGTGTCGTCCCGTCTTTGGCTGGACCCAAACGTCCGCAAGACCGCGTCGCGCTGACCGATATGCAGGATACATTCCGAAAAGCCTTAACCGCCCCGGTTAAAGATCGCGGATTCGAACTCTCGCCCGAAGCGCTCACCAAAGAAGCGACTTTCGGCACGAACGGCGGCTCGACTCAGATGAAGCATGGCGCCGTTGTGATCGCCGCCATCACCTCCTGCACCAATACATCCAATCCTTCCGTGCTCGTCGCGGCGGGACTTGTCGCCAAGAAAGCCGTGGAGAAGGGCTTGAACGTCAAGCCGTATGTGAAAACCTCCCTCGCCCCCGGCTCGCGTGTCGTGACCGAATATCTCAAGAAGGCTGGTCTCATTGACCCGCTTTCCAAACTCGGCTTCAACGTCATCGCGTATGGTTGTACGACTTGTATCGGTAACTCCGGCCCATTGCCCGGTGAAGTCGCCAAGGCTGTGACCGGTTCTGACTTGGTTGCTTCGGCAGTCATCTCCGGCAACCGCAACTTCGAAGGACGCGTGCATCCGCTCGTGAAGGCGAACTTCCTTGCCTCGCCTCCGTTGGTTGTGGCATATGCCCTCGCTGGCACCGTGGATATTGACTTGAACAATGAAGCCCTCGGCACTGGCTCTGACGGCAAAGAAGTCTTCCTTAAAGATTTGTGGCCCACTCAAAAGGAAGTTGCTGAAGCGGTTGCCCAGAGCGTCACTGCTGAAATGTTCATGGAAAAATATTCCGATGTCTTCTCCGGCTCGGATATGTGGCAGAACATCAGCATCAAAGAAGGCGACCTGTTCGAGTGGAGCGAAGAATCCACCTACATTCACCATCCGCCTTACTTCCAGACTCTCTCGCTCGATGTGCCAACCATTCAACCCATCAAGAATGCACGTGTGCTCGGCGTCTTCGCCGACTCCATAACCACCGATCACATCTCGCCTGCCGGTAACATCGCTGCGGATTCTCCCGCTGGCAAGTTCTTGCAGGAACGCGGTGTGCAGCCGAAAGACTTCAACCAATACGGCACCCGCCGCGGCAATGACCTGGTGATGGCGCGTGGTACATTTGCGAACATCCGCCTTAAGAACATCATGGTTGCACCGAAGGAAGGCAACTGGACCAAGCACCAGCCCAGCGGCGAAGTGATGTCCATCTTCGATGCGGCGATGAAGTATCAAGCTGAAGGCGTGCCTAGCTTCGTCCTCGCAGGAAAAGAATACGGCACGGGTGCGAGCCGCGACTGGGCGGCGAAGGGTCCCATGCTGCAGGGCGTGAAAGCCGTCATCGCTGAATCCTTCGAACGAATACACCGCTCCAACTTGGTGGGCATGGGAGTGCTTCCACTGAGATTCGCGGAAGGTCAGAACGCCGAATCGCTTGGCTTGGATGGCTCCGAAG
>DAOTXI010000129.1:0-2736 GCA_034435475.1 Anaerolineales bacterium | reverse complement strand
CTCAAGAAAATGTCGGTGCCGAATGTGCGCGTATTGCGAGACGGCAAATTGCAGGAAACCTCCGCGCGCAACCTCGTGCCCGGCGACGTCATTCAACTTGAAACCGGCAACGTCATCCCCGCCGATTTGCGATTGCTCGAAGCGGTGAATCTCCGTATTCAAGAAGCCGCGCTCACGGGCGAGTCGGAAGCCATCGAAAAACATACCGCCGCGCTTTCCACAGAAGAATTACCCCTCGGCGACCGGCGCAACATGGCATACATGGGCACAATCGTCACCCAGGGGCGCGGACTGGCTCTCGTCGTTGCCACCGGAATGCAAACTGAACTCGGCAAGATTGCGGACATGATCCAAGCCGTAAAGCAGGAACAGACTCCGCTTCAACGAAGGCTCGACGCGCTCGGAAAAAACCTAGCGATCATTGGCGTCGTCATCGCCGTTCTGATATTCATCATGGGGATATTGCGCGGCGATGAGATTCGTCACATGCTGCTCACCGCCGTCAGCGTCGCCGTCGCCATCGTGCCCGAAGGTTTGCCTGCTGTCGTCACCATCACACTCGCGCTTGGGGCGCAAAGAATGCTCCAACGCCAGGCATTGATCCGCAAACTTCCCGCCGTTGAAACACTCGGCTCGGTCACTGTGATCTGCTCCGATAAAACCGGAACGCTTACTGAAAACCGGATGACCGTTGTGGTGCTGGATGTGGCGGAACATGCAATTGACCTAACCGGTGAGGTAGCCCGCGACGGTTCGCTTCATACCACGCGGACGCTGGGTGCGCCGGTCCAATCCTCCCTTTCGCTGACGGCGATCGGCGGCGCGTTGTGCAACGATGCAAAATTAATTGACGAAGGCGATGACCGCTTCCACACCATGGGTGACCCGACCGAGGGCGCTTTGGTCGTCGCCGCCGCAAAGATGGGATATTGGAAATCGTCGCTCGACTCATCCTTCCAACGCACAGCAGAACTACCTTTCGACTCGGAACGCAAGCGCATGACGACCGTCCATCACCTTGCGAGTTACGACCCGACCGTGCTTTCGGGTCTGGAGATCGGCGATAAACGCTACATCGCCTTCACCAAGGGCGGTGTGGACGGTTTGCTCGACATCACGAGCCATGTCTGGGCGGATGGAAAGTCTGTTCCGCTCGACGAGGGCTGGAGGTCCAGAATTGAAGCGGCGAATGAACGTCTCGCCAAAAAAGGGATGCGTGTCCTCGGAGTCGGCTTCCGCCTGATGGACTCCATCCCGGAGATCATTCAAACCGATCTTGAACAGAATATCCCCCTCGTCGGTTTGTTCGGCATGATAGACCCGCCGCGCTCCGAGGTGCAGGATGCGGTCGCGGTGGCAAAACGCGCGGGCATTCGTCCGATCATGATCACAGGCGATCATCCGCTGACAGCAATCGAGATCGCGCAGCAGTTGGGCATCACTGAGAATGGACGGGCTTTGGCGGGCATCGAAATTGAAAACCTGACCTCCGAAGAATTAAAAAACGCGGTGGATGAAGTCAATGTATTTGCGCGGGTTGCGCCGGAACATAAACTGCGCATTGTGCAAGCCTTGCAAGAAAAGGGTCATATCGTTTCGATGATCGGCGACGGCGTGAACGACGCCCCCGCCCTGCGCAAAGCGGATATTGGCGTGGCAATGGGCATCACAGGTACGGATGTTTCCAAAGAAGCGTCTGACCTCGTTCTGCTCGACGATAACTTTGCAACCATTGTGGCGGCTGTGAATGAAGGACGCACGATCTACGACAACATCCGTAAGTTCGTGCGCTTTAGCGTGGCGGGCAACATCGGCAAGGTGCTGGTGATGTTGATCGCGCCATTCCTCGGCAAGCCTTTACCTTTGCTGCCTCTGCAATTGCTTTGGTTAAATCTCCTCACAGACGGTTTGCTCGGTCTCGGTATGGGCGTGGAAAACGCCGAGCCGGATACAATGAAGCGCAAGCCATACTCCCCCACCGAAGGCATGTTCTCGCGCGGCGCGGGGATGCAGACCATCTGGGTGGGTGTTCTCATCGGCGCTCTCGCCCTCGGACTCGGCTCATGGTACTTCTTCACCGGCCGCCCCAAATGGCAGACGATGATCTTTACCTCGCTGGCGTTCATGCAAGTTTTTCAGGCTCTGGCATCCCGCTCCGCAAAGGTTTCGCTATTCAAGCAGGGCTTGTTGAGCAACACCCTGCTGGCTGGCATGGCATTCTTTGTGCTGGCTTTGCAGATGGCGGTACTCTACATCCCCGCGCTGGCGAATTTCTTCGAGGTCGTTCCGCTCGACATGGTTGATCTTGCGATTGCCGTCGCCGCGGGTTTGATCGTGTTTGTGGCGATGGAAGCGGGGAAAAAGATTGGAAGATAGCAACGAGGAGAGAGTGAGTAACAAGAACAACCCGCCTCAAAGTAAGGCGGGGTCTTTGCCGAAATCAGATTGCTGACAGTAACAAAGATGGTGGGCTTCAGGCAAGAGAGACGAACTGCTTGTAAGATATTGGTGATCAAGACCAATCGCCAAGGAGTTCGTCATGTCCATTGTTGTTCTAAAATTGCCAGTTGTCAAGCAAAAGTCGCATGACGACCCAGACAATGCCCTAAGGGGATACCTTGCAACGGTGGGAGCAGTGGAACAGCAACTTCCGCCCAAGCGCTTGCATGTCATTCCAAATAGCCAGGATTTGATCCATGATCTGCCCAGTCATGCGAGTAAGGCGTTATATGATCT
>DAOTXI010000128.1:0-3508 GCA_034435475.1 Anaerolineales bacterium | reverse complement strand
TGCCGACGGCTTCGCGCAAGGATTCGCAGGACTTGTGCTTTTTGGCGGGTGAAGATTACCGTCACTTTTTGCAGCGCAACGCGCCGGAGATTTTAAAGCCGGGAGCGATTGAAACGCCTGATGGCAAAGTGATCGGTGAACACACCGGGCTGGCGAATTACACCATCGGTCAGCGCAAAGGACTGGGCGTGGCTTCACCTGTTCCGTTATATGTGATTACAAAGAATGCTAAAAACAATGCTTTGATCATTGGTACACAAGAGCAAATGGGTACGACTGAATTAACTGCACGCGATGTCAACTGGGTGAGTGGCGAAGTTCCGGCAGAGCCATTTCACGCGGAGGTGAAGATCCGCTATACGGCGAAGGAGGTTCCGGCGTTGGTTCAGCCGATGGATGGGAATCAGGCAAAGGTCACGTTTGATGCGCCTGTTCGAGATGCGACAAAGGGACAGGCGGCGGTATTTTATGTAGGGGAGAAAATGCTCGGCGGTGGAATTATCCAATAAAGGGCTTTGCGCATAGCCAGATTAATGTAAGATAGTAAATGTATGATGTACATGAAGTTGATAGTTATTGCTCATTCGTAGGGGCGACCCGTCCAAATTTGCAAGGACGTTTGTTTTGTAAGAAAGGGTCGCCCGGTTGTTAAACAAAAAGGAGAATTCCATGAGTTATCGAATTGAGTCTTTGATGTCTGCCCGCTTGTTCGTCGCGCCGCAATATGCCGACGACCGGGTGTATTTCTTGAGCAACCTTTCGGGGCATTTGAGTTTGTATGCCATGTTCCACGGAGGGAGTGTGCCAGAGCCGTTGCTGCCGCCGCACATCGCATTGCAAAACCCGGATTTGATCGGCGGACATGCGTTTTATGCCTTCCCCGAACTCGATACGATTTTGGTGATGATTGACAACAACGGCGACGAAAATTATCAGCCGATGTTGCTTTCGTTGGAGGGCGGTTTTCCCGAACCGGCGTTCGATAATTTTTTCAAAGAGTATCGTGTGCATTTGGGCGAGTGCGACCGTGCGAAGGGCATTGTCTATCTGGGCGCGGAGCGGCGCGACAAGGCGTGGAACGAGTTGTATCGCGGCAATTTGAAAACCGGCGAATTGACTTTGATCGCTGAAAGTGAATTTGGTTTTGGCGTGGCGGATCATTCGCGCGACCATAATAAACTTTTGCTCGGCACGGGTTACTCGGTGGGCGATGGCGTGTTGTGTTTATGGAACAAGGGTAAGACCGAAACGATCTACGGTAAGTTGATGGAAGATCGCGCGGAAGGCGAGCAGGTTCCCTTGAACGGCTTGGGGAGTTCGGTCTTCTCACCATCAGGCAAGGGAACGCTGGTGGGCAGTTCGGTTTTTGATGATGCCTACAGCCCGGGTTATATTGCCTTCAAGAAGCCGGGTGTGATGAAGCCGGTGGCGGTGAAGGGTCTAGTTCATAAAGGCATCGGTGAGATGGAAGGCATCCGGCATGTTCACGATGACTTGTATACGCTTCAATACAATATTGACGGATGTACCTGGGTGTATGAATGTGTTTTCGATGAAGAAAAGTTGAACTTGAAAGTGAAACATGTGCTGATCGGTCAGGAGCCGTTCGACGGCGGTACGCTGGAGCATTTGGATCATGATAAAGTGGAGGATGTGTATACCTTCTCGCTTTGTACCGCCATCTCGCCGACGCAGATATATTCCATCGAAGGCAGGAAACGGAACGACCTATACCTGCATACCAACGAAAAGATTTTGGGAATCCCAGATGCGTTGCTCTCAAAAGGAGAAGACGCCTCGTTCAAATCTCACGACGGCTTGCGCATTTCAGCCCGGCTTTATCTCCCCGCCAAATCTTTGGGATTCAAAGGTGCGCGCCCGGTAGTGTGCTACATTCACGGCGGACCGCAAAGCCAGGAACGCCCGAACTTTGCCTGGTTCTCGATGCCGCTCATCCAATTCCTCACCTTGCGCGGATTCGCCGTCTTTGTGCCGAACGTGCGCGGCTCGTCGGGATATGGCTTGTCTTACATGAAGCGCGTTGACCGTGACTGGGGCGGGCAGGACCGGCTCGATCACGTCCACGCGATGACGAAGGTCCTAGCCAACGACAAACGGCTCGATGTCTCTCGCGCCGCAGTGGTGGGACGTTCCTACGGCGGCTACATGACCCTTATGCAGGCGGCTCTGCATCCCGAGTTATGGAAAGCCTCCTGCGACATGTTCGGTCCGTATGATTTGATTACCTTCTCCGAGCGCATCCCTGAAACATGGAAGCCCTACTTCAAAATTGCCATCGGCGATATTGACAAACCCGAAGAACGCGCCGACTTGATCGAACGCTCACCCAGGACCCACCTGCGTCACATGACCGCGCCGATGCTCGTCATTCAGGGACGCAACGATCCGCGCGTGGTGGCGGCAGAGTCAGAAGACCTTGTCCGCGAGTTGAAGGCAGGCGGCAAAGACATTGAACTGCTCGTCTTTGAAGACGAAGGTCACGACGTGCTGAAATACAACAACCGTGTTGCCTGCTACAACGCCATCGCCGATTTCTTTGCGAAACATTTGAATCCATAGTGAGAGGCAGGCAAGTAGGCAAGTAGATAGGTAAGCAAGTAGACAGGTAGATAAACATGCTTATCCTTTATTACCTGCATACCTCTTGTTTACTTGTCCGCCAATCACCAATCGCCAATCGCCAGTTACCAATCACCATGACCATCCCAACCCTTCTTTTTGCTTTTGTGATCGCACTATTGATCGGCTCTCTGTTCCATGCCATTCGCGGCGGGGGCGGAGGACGTTTTTTGCTCAACCTGCTTTTTTCGACGCTTGGCTTCGCCCTCGGTCAGGCGGCGGGATGGTGGTTCAGATTCGCCTTGTACGCCGTCGGGGACCTCGACATTGCTCTCGGAGCCATCGGCAGCCTTCTAATTCTGTCCCTCGGAGACTGGTTGAGCCGCATCAAACCCGCCGATAAAAGCAGTGTATAATCTCCGCCCGTTGTCAAAATCTGGTCAAGGTAGGGGCGACCCGCGTCCAGGTTTGAGATTTACTTGGAAGTGAAAAAAGGGTCGCCCTTGCTGAAAAAGCGTTTCCCTTATCACAGGGCGACCCTCGCTGAGCCAAACAAAGTTCTCATGGGATGGACGGGTCGCCCCTGCAGAGAAACAAATAATGAAAGTGAGTACCTCATAAATGGAATTTATAAAAACAGCCATTGACCTCTTCCTGCACCTCGACGAATATTTGCAGGAGATCATCGTCAACTACGGCGCATGGACTTACGGCATCCTCTTCGTCGTCATCTTCGTCGAGACGGGACTGGTAGTCATGCCCTTCCTGCCCGGCGATTCGCTGCTCTTTGCGGCGGGGACCTTCGCCGCCCTCGGCTCCTTCAACGTCTGGGGATTGATCGGTCTGCTCATCGTTTCCGCTGTCCTCGGCGACGCGGTCAACTACTCCATCGGTCACTACCTTGGCGAACGCGCTTATAGCATCAAGT
>DAOTXI010000127.1:0-3486 GCA_034435475.1 Anaerolineales bacterium | reverse complement strand
CGACCGTTGAAGACAAAGTTATTGCAACCACCAAACTCCGCCAGGCCATCGGACGCCGCCTCGTTGAATCCAAACAGACCATCCCCCACTTCTATGTGACCCACGAATACAAAATGGAAGCCGTGATGGACATGCGCAAGCAGATCAACGCCTACCTGCCCGACAACGAAAAAGTCTCGGTCAACGACTTCATCATCAAAGCCGCCGCGCTCGCCTTGCGCCAGTTCCCCAATCTCAACGCCACCCTCAAAGGCAATGAGATCATTCAGTTTGGGCATATCAACGTCAGCGTGGCTGTCACCGTCCCGGGTGGATTAATGACCGTCGTCGTGAAAGATGCGGACGTTAAATCCCTGCGCCAGATCTCAGGCGAAATCAAAGCCATGGCGGGTCGCGCCCGCGATGGCAAGGTCAAGCCAGAGGATGTGGACGGCTCGACCTTCTCCACTTCCAACCTCGGCATGTACGATGTGGAAGAATTCATCGCCATCGTCAACCCACCTGAGGCGGCAATCCTGGCAATTGGCTCAGCGAAAGAAGTCCCTGTTGTAGAAAGTGGCGAGTTGAAAGTGGGTTGGAGAATGAAAGCCACCATCTCCGTTGACCACCGCGTCAGCGACGGCGCGGAAGCGGCGCAGTTCATGCAAAAACTAGCCGAGTATTTGGAAAATCCCGTCAGAATGTTGGTGTAAAAAGCAAACTTCCGAAGCCAGTGGTTTCGGAAGTTTTTTTATTTATTTTCGTATCGTTTCATATATACAAACGGGGTGACTTGCAGCACTTCTTTAAATTCACGGATGAAATGTGCCTGATCAAAATAACCAAGTTCATGGGCCAGGCTAGTCATTGTTGCTCCATTCCAACGTTTAAGGGCAGTGCGTGCCGCTTCCAAACGCTGCAATTGTGAATATTGTTTCGGCGTCATTCCCACATGGACATGGTAAAGCCGTTCCAGTTGCCTCTGACCGATACCAAGCTCGTTAGCAATATCTGGCACCTTTTTATTTGCACCAAACGCACGCTGAAGTGATAAAGAAGCCTGAATTAGTTTAGGATTCACCACCCCAAGCGTAAGGCGTTTCCTCAACCATGTTTCGATCAAATGAATGCGAGACGCCATAGTTCTTACTTCACTTAATCGGGCGTGCAGTTCCAATAGTTTATTTCGGTCACTTATTGTCCAAAAGGCGAGTTCATTTTTAAGCTCGCTAAGAGGGATTCCCAGAAATGGATAAGCTCCCCCTTCTCGAAACCGGATTCCTAATAATTCAATATGCCCAATAAAACCGACTTTACGCGAGATGGTATTTGCACCATCCAAAAATACTGATTCGGTTAAATACCTTCCGTCAATCAATAAATTATTTCCAAAATTAAAAGCAACCCCATATCCGCCGGTTGGATTCATAAATTCTTCGTGGTAGCCAGTTGCGGGTTGATATCCAGAAAAATACCAATATGACCGAACATAGGGAAACAGTTCAGGACTAGGGTTAACGATCTGAAAATTCAAAAATTTCTCTGTCATGGCAGAATGTCGAAAAAATACAATTTTTATTCAAAGCCTGCAAGTATTATACGAGGGAAGCTAATTAAAAAGGAGTTTGTATGGCAAAGAATATGACGGTTGGTATTGTTGTTTTTGACGGTGTTCTCACCTCGGAAGTAATCGGTTCAGCTGAGGTCTTTGGCATTGCCGCCAAAAACCCACAACTCACAGGTTCCAGAGTTTTGTTGATAGGCGTCGAAGAACAGCCATTCATCCAAACTGAGGAAGGTATCCGTCTCATGGTGGATGCAAACATCTCCGATGATCTCGCGTTGGACGTTCTGTTAGTGCCGGGTGGAAATGATATGTCACCATTACTGGAACATGAAAAATTGAATACTTTTATTCGGAAACACGAAGAGCACGTCGAATGGCTTGGGAGTGTTTGTGCCGGGGCATTCCTGCTGGGTAAAACTGGCTCACTAAATGGAAAACAAGCAACGACATGGTTCGGAGGCGAATCCAGTCTGCAGGCTCAATTTCCTGAGATCAAGGTCGTATATGACAAACCAATTGTGCTTGATCAGCGCCGCATCACTGCGAACGGAGGGCTGGTGAGTTATAGGGCTGCCTTGGTTCTGCTCGGTCAAATTGGTGGAAGCGGTCTTGCTCACGAAGTATACACTGCTCTCAATATGGATCGCCTTGGCGACTGGCATGAAATCGAAACAGATATTCGCAAATAGAAAGGAGCTTTATGTATAAAATACTTCTTGAGAATGATTTTGAACTCCGCCCTGGAGGGACGGTTAAATTTGAAGGTGCGCCATATGGTTCAGGCGCTTCGTTCTTCCATGTAAAAAACGAGACGGGCACGGGATCCAAATTACACAAACACCCCTACCCAGAAACATGGGTTGTGCTTGCAGGGAAGGTTCGCTTTACCGTTGGGAATCAACAAATCGAGGCAGAAACTGGTCAAATTGTGATAGCGGAAGCGAATATTCCACATAAATATAATAATGTCGGAGAAGACTTGCTGGAGCTTTTCTGCATTCACCCTTCGCCGCAGATACTTCAAGAAGCAGTCGCAGAATAAAGGCCGTCAAACAAATCCCGAAGTCTGTCGACTTTTGGCGCATCATTTCGGAAGTTTTTTATTTATCAATCGCATCACACAACCCGCATCTGCGAACTTCCCCTCATCGCCTCCCGATACTCCCTCGGCGTAACCCCCATCCACTTTTTGAACGCCTTGCGAAACACGCTCGGCTCGGAGAAGCCCAGCAGGTAGGTGATTTGTTCCACGCTGTAATTCTCGCGGATGTATTTCTTCGCCAGCCGTTCGCGGATGTCGCGCAGTAAGTCGCTGAAGACCACGCCCTCCGCGTCGAGTTTGTTTTGCAACGTCCGCACGCTGACGGACATTTCTTTGGCAACTTTTTCAATCGAGAGATTCTCGTCATCCAGTTTCGAGAGGATGATTTTGGTCGCGGCGCGGGTGTACTCGTCCTTGCGTTCCATTTGCGCCAGAAAGTCCTGCGCGTATTTCTCGAAGTGTTCGAGCAGGCTGGGGTTCGCCATGCGGACGGGCAGATTCACGATCTTCCAATCCAGCGTGACGGAATTTTCTTTCTGACCGAAGCGCACGGGGCAACGAAAGATGCGCTCGTACTCGGCGGCGGAGTCAGGCTGGGGATGCGTGAACGTCACCTCCAGCGGGTTGAGCGGCTCGCCCGTCAACGTCCGCATCATATGCACACTGCTGGAGAAAGTGGACTCGAAACAATGCCGCGACATGGCGGGCGCGTGCGGCGGCGTGAAATACACCACGCGGATTTTTCCAAACTTCGCTTCGGCGCGGGCGTCAATCAGGTTGCCGACGATGCGCGAATACTTGCCCGCTTTCTCGAACACCTGCCCCAACGTTTTGCAATTCATCATCATGTAGCCGAGAATGGACCAACTGCCAGCCTCGGCAAACTCTCCCATGTGCA
>DAOTXI010000126.1:0-1885 GCA_034435475.1 Anaerolineales bacterium | reverse complement strand
GCACCATTCAGCGGGCGTGGAATGCGTTCAAAGGCGAAGAAGGCGTGGACTCGCTCCGGGCGGTAGAGAAGGTCAAAGAACATCCCGGCAAGATGTGGGTGATTCGTGGCAAGCGCATGATGCCTTTGCTTCCATTCGGACCAAAGGAACAGCCCTGGCACAGCACACCCTATCAAGGTTTGCCCGAAGTCTATTCGCAGAATGCCAGCCTCGAAATCGCTTGGTCGCGTGTGGTTTTCAATGGACGAACCATCGCTGGCGAAGTGGTCATGCCGTTCGTTTCGGAAGGCTACGAAGGCTTTGATGTGAATCATCCCTATGATTGGGATCTGGCGGAACGTCTCGTGGCAAGTGGAGAGGCGCAACTGCCGAAGGTGGAGAAGATTTTAGATAATTAGCTTGTAAAAAATGACCACAGACGATGGACCGCAGACCGCCGACGGATGACTGCGGTCTGCGGTCAGATAATCTGGTAACAAAACTGAACCCAAAGAGGAAAACATGGTCGAACTAAAATTGATCCCCGTGGACGAATTCAAGCGTGTGCGCAATTCATCCGCCGACAAATATAAGAAACTTCAGATCATCGCGGACATGTGCCGCGCCAACACGCTCACCGAAGTGAAGCGTGCCGGGTCGGGGCATCTCGGCTCGAGCTTCAGCGCGATGGATATTGTGGTGTGGATGTATTACGAAGAAATGAATACCATCAAGGTTGGCTTCGACAGCCCCGACCGCGATATTTATTTTTCGTCGAAGGGACATGATGTGCCGGGCTTGTATGCCGTGCTGCATTCGCTTGGCGAAATTCCTGACCACATGCTTATGTCGTTGCGCCGCCTCAATGGCTTGAACGGTCATCCCGACATTGGCAATCGCGGCATGGAAGCTAACTCGGGTTCGCTCGGCATGGGCATCTCGAAGGGGCGCGGGATGGCGTGGGCGAAGAAGTACAACAACAATGGCGGGCATGTGTTCGTGATGACCGGCGATGGCGAGTTGCAGGAAGGTCAGAATTACGAAGCCTTGCATGTCACCGCGCATCACAAGGTGGATAACCTCACCGTCATCGTTGATGATAACAAAGTGCAATCTGATAAGCCTGTTGCCGAGATCATTGATCTTCGCAACCTTCTTGAAAAATTTACTGCTTTCGGTTGGCATGTCATTCACATTGACGGGCATGATTTCCGTTCCATCGAAAAGGCGCTTGCCGAAGCCAAGCAAGTCAAAGGCAAGCCGCAGATTATTATTGCTGACACCATCAAGGGTCGCGGCATCTCGTTCATGGAGCATCCCGCCGCACTTGAAATTGGAAAAGGACTCTATCCCTGGCATTCGGGTGCGCCGGATGATGCCGCCTTCGAGGCAGGTTTTTCTGAACTGATTCAGCGCATCAATGCGGACCTTGCGGCTGTGTCGCTCGACCCGTTGTATTTGACTCCCGTTGAGCCGGAAGTGAAGTCCGCGACTCCTTCGATGCTGGAAGGCGAGCCTCTCAGTCAGGCGGCGCTGGATCGCCTTTCTGTGAAGCCGACCGATGAATATGTTTCGCGTGCGTATGGTCAAGCTTTGGTGGAACTCGCCGCCACACGCAAAGACATCGTTGTGCTTGATGCTGACCTTTCTTCAGATTGCAAAGTCCGTGATTTTGAAAATACTTATCCCGACCGTTTCATTGAAAACGGAATTGCCGAGCAGGATATGGTTTCCATGGCGGCAGGTCTTGCCCGTCAGGGACTTTTGCCTGTTGTCAACTCGTTCGCTAGTTTTCTTGCTTCACGCGCCAATGAGCAGATTTATAATGCCGCGGGCGAGAAGTCCAAGATCATTTATGCCTTGCATTACGCCGGTCTGATTCCTGCTGGTCCGGGCAAGTCACACC
>DAOTXI010000125.1:0-4312 GCA_034435475.1 Anaerolineales bacterium | reverse complement strand
TTCCTGCTTGCCGCCGAACCCGCCGCCGATGCGCGGCTTGATGACGCGGATTCTTTTTACAGGCAAACCCAGCACAGGCGCAAGCATTCTTCTTACATGAAACGGTACTTGCGTGGAGGTGCGAATCACAAGGCGATCGTCTTCGTCCCAATACGTCACACAGACATGCGGCTCGATGTGCGCCTGCTGGACTTTCGGCACTTCATATTCGGCTTCGAAGATTTCATCCGCTTCGGCAAAGCCCTTGTTGACGTCGCCTATATCAATGCGGATGTGCGCGGCGAGATTCTTATCCGGGTCTGAATCGGCGAAATTGACGTATTCCGGCTCGTCGTGAATTTTGACCGCATCCGGCTTCATCGCATCGCGCGAGTCGATGATGGCTGGCTGGATTTCGTACTCCACTTCGATTAGCGAAAGGGCTTTCTCCGCAATTTCCGCGGTCTCTGCCGCCACGAATGCAACGCGATCGCCCACGAAGCGGACTTTGTGATCGAGGGAGAACGCATCCAGCGGACCGGGGATCGGGTCAGACTGACCGGCTGTGGAATATACGACTCGCGGAATGTCCTGCCAGGTGAGCACAGACACAACACCTTGAAGCGCCAGGGCTTTTGTCGCATCAATGCGTTTGATCCTTGCGTGAGCGTGCGGCGAACGTAAAACTTTCGCATGAAGCATTCCGCGCATGTCCATGTCTGCGGCGAAGGCGGGTTTGCCCTGCACAAGCTTGATCGCGTCCACTTTCTTTTCCGGCTTGCCGACGGTCTGCCATTTCTCCGCCTCCGGCGTGACGACAACTTTGGGTCGAGTCAACACGGCGGCAGAAGGGGAGGCGGAATCTCCGGTTGGAGAATCAGGCTCGGATGTGCCAAAATCCCAATGGATGGACGTCACATCAATAGGCTCATCCCCACGCAGGACTGCCGCGGCTTTCATTACGGCTTGAACGGGTTTGAGATATCCGGTGCAGCGACACAGCACGCCGCTGAGCGCCTCGCGGACTTCCGCCTCGCTTGGATTTAAATTTGCATCGAGCAGACTCTTCGCCGCGAGAATTTGCGCAGGCGTGCAGTATCCACATTGGATTGCGCCGGATTCAACAAAAGCCTTTTGCAGCGGATGAAGACCATCGGTCTTGCGCCAGCCCTGTTCGGGGTGCTCGCCCAACGCTTCGATGGTTGCCACGGCATGACCTTCCGCCTGCGCCGCGAGAAGCGTCCCGGCGTTGACGGGCTTGCCGTCGAGTAATACTGTATCAGCTCCGGTGAGACCCTGTTCGTCACCAAACTTGACGCCGTGAAAGCCAAGCCCGCGCAGGGCAGCGAGTAGGGTTGTCGAAGCGGGAGATTCGACTGCATGTTCAATTCCGTTGATCTTGAGGGTGATGTTCATGGTGGCTCCTGTGAAGCGAATCGGATTATTTGAAATTTGATTTCAATTCTTGTAGGTGCAGGAGAATATCAGGATTCAAATCGTATTTGCCTGCCTTTGAAACTGCATCCTGAACTATTTTTTCGAGTTGATTTAGTTTGATATGACCATTCGTTATTAGAAATAAAATATCATCATAATCATTTACAAATCCGCGATCTACTTTGCTTAGCGCAATACTATACGGATCCGCAACAGAAACGCTTAAATTGCCGAATTGATCGATGGGGATCGTCCGTTCAGTACTGCCAGCGGGCAGGGGAATGAAATGCTCAAGCGGCACGATATCAAACAGGATCTTGTTCTCTTTTGAGATTTGAATGATCTGACGGTGCAATTCATTTGGGTTAATGTCGTCTCCGATGAAATCAATATCCACAGTCTCTCTATCGTTGCCCAGAAGGATTAACGCGCCCCCACCAAGCAGGGTCAAATGTGAACCGGGCGGCACTTTTTCCCCAAATAGATTCAATATGTTGTAAATATCCTGATAATTCATAATTCCGCCATTTGCAGTTCCATCTGTCTTAACCAGACTTCAGCGGCGTGTTCATATGTGCCAATCCAGTTGACAAACCGCCCTGTCATGGCGTTATGTTGTGTTGCTAGATTTGCAAGAGCACGGTCAGGATCTTCGTCTTGATGGACGTTTAATTGTTTTGAAAATAAATCTGGGAGCGGGTCATATGCACCCATAATGTGATTAATCCGAGCGCTATATTTTTTTTGCAGGGACACGGCGGCAGTGTAATAAAAACGGAGCGCGATCCGGCTTGCCTCTGCGCGAATGGATTTGTCGGCTTCCAATACATGGGCGGAGTATTCGGGATGGCGTAGGAATAATGGAATTAATGAGAAACAGACCCGCGAGTCAGCGCTTTGTGCTAGTGAAGCGATCAGCATTGTGGCGGGAAACAATTGTGCCGGGGGCAGGTTTCCACGTCCTCTTAAAAATCGTACATCCCGCGCCCAGAGTTCTGAGACGAGTTGATCGTTCGTTATGGTAGGGGTGGGGCGCTCGGACATAAAATCAAAAGAGGGCGGAGATGAAACCCTGCCCTCTTATTTTACCCAAAATGGAGGTTGAAAAATTAGCTTTGTCTACGCAACCTTCGTGATCTTCAATTTTTCTTTCGAGCCTTCCAACGCGGATTGCGAACCGACGACGACCACGGCGTCGGACTTGATCGCTTTTTCGAGCGCATCTCCGAAAGCGAGGAAGTCCTCTCCGTTTGTGGATAGGACCTGGTCGCGGATTTTTTGTCTCATCTCGTCGGTGCGACCGGTGAGATGGCGCATCATGGACGTGTAGCCCTTCGCGTCGGGCAGTTGATAGGCGTCCAGTTCGCCGATGGTGGAGATGATGGCTTTCTTCAGTTCGTTATCCGACAGCCGTGAGGACTCGAGTCCTTTCAAGAAGCCAGGCGCGGCATCATAGTTCTTGATGGTCTCGTCCACATTGGGGTCGCGGTAGGAGAGGTAGGTGAAGACCCCGGTGGTGTCGTCGAATTGCGCGAACGCGCCGTACGCGCCGCCCTGCACGCGCACCTTCTCCCACAGGTGGGTCATGCCGAGATAGCCGATGACAACCTGCGAAGAGCCGTCGTATTCGTAGCCAAGGTCATAAAGGTTCGCGCCCTTGCCAACGTAATTGACCTGCGCGGGGATTGCCAGACCTTCTTTTTGAGTTGCAGGTTGTATGTTGAAGGGTGAAAGTTGAGCGTCTTTGACCGGCAGGGCAAAAATGAAATTCTCAAGATGCGGTTGCACGGTTTTCCAGTTTGCGGCGTCGAGCGTTACATTGGCGATCAACGTTTTGCAATTGATGAGCGACTCGCGCATCGCTTCCATCTTCGAGAGAACTTTTTTCCAGTCCTTGTCAATTTCGTTCGCCAGTTCGCGCAGGGCGAAGAGATAGCCAACTCCGCGAGTCTGGTCGTTGACCCAGCCCGCGCCGCCGAACTGCGAGCGCAGGCGCATGTTCGCAAAGCGATGCCCCGCAGGCGCAAGCGCCGACTCGACGCCAGATTTTTCCTCGAGCACGATCTGTTTGAGCCTCTCCTTGTTATCGAGTTTTACGGTCAGGAGGACGTCCCTCAGGATGCCCAGCATCTCCTGGGCTTGTCCCACCGTGGACTTGCCCCTGATCATGAGCATTGCCTGCGCCTCTTTCGTGGGGAGGTTTGTCAGGCTGACCGATGAGCCGTGGATTCCGCCGGTGCTTTTTCCGATCCGCTGCGAGAGTTTGACGTAATCTTCGGTCTCGGTTCCCATCTCGAACAGGGCGCGCGCGAAAACCTCGGTCAGCGGAAGCAGGTCTCGCGGCATGGCGCGTAAATCGAAGGCGAGGTCGAGGTAGAAGATGCCGTTGGTGAAGAGGTCGTGGTAGAGGATTTTGCCATCCTGCACTTGAATTTCTTCGATGGGAATCGTGCGGACTTGTTTGTCGAGGTCGTTCAGTTCAAGCGTGGGAATGGTCGCCAATGCCTCGGGAGTATCCGGCGTTTCCTGCAATTTTTTGAGGCGTTTTGCATTTTCGGCGTGACGTTTAATATCCGACTCGCTCATCGCGGATTTGGCAGAATCCAGCCTGAGCGTTTCCTCCGCTTCGAGGCGCCGACCCAGTTCCGGGTCTGGTTTGAAGCGCAGGGTCGTCCGATGGTTATTCTCCAGTAGATGAGTCTGAATCAATTTTTCAAAATAGCGCGAGTCATTGGCAAGTCGATTCTTGATGTCTGCCAATGGTGTTTCGAAGGCGAGGATTTTGAAGGGATCGTCGTCGTGCAGCCAGGTGGTGAGGGCGCGGAGCATCAGACCGATGCCGCGCGGGAAGGAGCCGGTGTTGTTTTCGCGCAATGCGAATTCGATGGTGTTGATC
>DAOTXI010000124.1:0-3986 GCA_034435475.1 Anaerolineales bacterium | reverse complement strand
GTTTCGATGCTTACCAATGGCTTTGGTATCACCTTGGCAGGTATCAGGTTTCAGAAGGCAAAACAGAGACGTATTCGGTTGAAGGTGACAATGCGGAATTGCGTCATTATCTGGCACGCCTCGCTCGTCAATCGCGTTGCTTTTCCCGTTGCCCCTATGCGCTGGAATGCGCCTTGCGCTTGTTCGTCTATTGTTTCAATAGCAGGCAACTTTACAAACAGCGCTATCCAAACTATCCCGCTAACGTGATCGACTTCATTAGCCCACCACTTTAGCCACTCCCGAACTCCTTGCCGTGTTGAGTTTGCGGTGAATTGTGGTAAAATTTTGCCCGCTTCCAAAGTGATTTTGGAGTAATAAACATGGCGGATGTAGCTCAATGGCAGAGCACCTGACTGTGGCTCAGGTGGTTGTGGGTTCGAGCCCCATCATCCGCCCCTGAATGGACCACCTTCAACCAGCGGAGGTGGTTTCAGTTTTAAGACATCACCTTACGCGGTAGCGCGAGATTTATCTCGCGTTTTCAGGGCGACATGAATTTCGCGCTGCGAGAAAAGTGCGTAAGGCGAGTTAAGACATCTTGTATGGAGGTCTTATGAAACGATATTTGGTGGAACCCGGTAAAACGGTCAAACTGTCGGAATGGGACCCGCAGGATACGGGCGATTTCAAGGGTGGCAAGGTGGAGGGTCTCAAGGAAGTGGCAAAGTTAAACCAAAACCTGCAGGAATTGCAGGAACTTTTATATGCTGAAGGGAAGCATAAAGTGTTGGTGGTCTTGCAAGCCATGGACACGGGCGGCAAGGATGGCGCGATCCGACGGGTGTTCGATGGGGTTAACCCGCAGGGGGTGAAGGTGGCGAGTTTTAAAGCGCCTACACCCGAAGAATTGGCGCATGACTTTCTGTGGCGTGTTCACAAGGTTGTGCCTGCCAGGGGCGAAATGGTGATCTTCAACCGCAGTCATTACGAAGACGTGCTGGTGGTGCGCGTACACAATTACGTTCCAAAGGAGGTCTGGTCGAAGCGTTACGAGCAGATCAATGACTTTGAGAAAATGCTGGCGGATAACGGCACGACCATCGTCAAGTTCTTTCTGCACATCAGCAAGGATGAGAAAAAGGCGCGACTACAAGCGCGGTTGGACGACCCGACCAAACATTGGAAATTCAGCCTCGGAGATTTGGACGAACGCAAGTTGTGGGATGATTATCAGGCAGCCTACGAAGACGCGTTGAACAAAACCAGTACCGAATACGCGCCGTGGTATATCGTCCCGGCGAATCGCAAATGGTACCGCGATCTTGTGATTTCCACGATATTGGTGGATACCCTCAAGGGGTTGAAAATGAAATTTCCCAAACCAAAGGATGACCTGAGCGGGGTCGTGATCGAATAAGACTTCATTCGGTGTAAAATAACGCCCATGTCTCGAACAATCAATGTGCTATTTCTTGCCGCAGAAGCCGACCCCTTCATCAAGGTCGGCGGCTTGGGCGATGTTGCCGGGGTTTTGCCGCGCGAACTCCGGGCGCTTTCCACCGATGAACTAAAACTGGATGTGCGGCTTGTCCTGCCCAAACACTCTTCTGTCAAAGCGGAGAATCTCCGTCCCGTTGAGTTGTTCTCGGTTCCACGAGGCGGCTCCGAGGTCGGAGTGGAGGCGTTTGAAACGTCGCTGGATGGAATGCCTGTTTATTTCATAGATGGCGAACCAATCCGCGCGAACGGCTCGGTCTATTCCCTCGACGCAAAACTGGACGCGGAGAAATACGCTTTTTTCTCCGTCGCGGCGGTGGAACTGACACGGCACATCAACTTTCAGCCGGATGTGATCCACGCCAATGACTGGCATACCGCCTTGAGCGTTTACGTCAACTTGACCAAACGCTGGGAAGCCGGAGCAAAGCATGTGGCGGGAATCGTCACCCTGCATAACCTGCCCTTCATGGGTTCGGATATTGGCGCGATCCTCGAAAGTTACGGGATCAAACTCGCCCAGACCGACCTGCCCGATTGGGCGCGCGTCCTGCCGCTTCCATTGGGGATGTGGGCTTCGGATGCGGTTGTGGCTGTATCACCGGGTTACGCGGACGAAGTCCTGACAGAAGAATTCGGCTGCGGCTTGCAGGAATTTTTATCTCAGCGCAGGGAAACCCTGAGCGGGATACTAAACGGGATAGACACGGTTTCGTTCGACCCATTTGTTGATAAAGCATTGGGCGTCAACTACAACCTCGAAACCCTGAAACTCCGCGCCGAGAACAAGGAACTCTTGCAGGGAAAACTCGGGCTGGAACGAAATCCGCATATTCCCCTGATCGGGATCATTTCCCGCATGGATGCGCAAAAGGGGATAGACCTCGCTGTTTCGGCATTGAAAAGCATGAAGAACTCGAACTTCCAGGCGGTTATCCTCGGCACAGGCGACCCGAAACTGGAAGAATCAGCCCGCGAATTACAAACCCTGTTCCCTGATAAGATCAAAACAGAAACCCGCTTCGACGCAAACCTTGCGCGGCAAATCTATGCGGGCGCGGATATGATCCTGATGCCCTCACGCTACGAGCCTTGCGGTCTTGCCCAAATGATCGCCATGCGCTATGGATGTGTGCCGGTGGTGCGTGCCGTTGGCGGGCTGAAAGATACCGTCATTCAAAATGAAACCGGTTTTGTTTTTGAAAAGGCGCATCATTTATCTTTGGCGGGAGCGGTCAAGACTGCCATCAAAACCTATGACGATAACGAGAGGTGGTCGGCGCTTCAACGCAACGGAATGACGCGCGATTTCTCCTGGCAGGCTTCGGCGCAAAAATATCTTGAGTTGTATGAATCTATAACCAGCGGACGTTAGAGAACGTCCGCTGCGCAAATATAATCCATGACCTTTAAACGATCCTCCGGCATTCTCCTTCATCCCACCAGCCTGCCCGGTCCGTACGGCATCGGCGACCTCGGTCCGCAAGCCTACCGCTTTGTGGATTGGCTCGCCTTGACCGGGTGCAAACTCTGGCAGATCCTCCCGCTTGGTCCCACCGGCTACGGCGATTCACCCTATCAATGTTTCTCCGCCTTTGCTGGCAATCCCTACCTCATCAGCCCGGATGATTTGCTTGCCGAAGATCTGGTGACTGAAGCCGACCTTGTTGGACTTAAAGAACTTCCCGCTTCAAAAGTGGACTTTGGCTTGTTCATCCCTAAAAAGCTGAATCTGCTCCTGACGGCTTATCAGCGTTTCAAAGCCCGCCCCGAACCCTTGCGCGACGCTTTCAATTATTTCTGCGCCGAAAACGCCTCCTGGCTCGACGACTTCGCGCTCTTCATGGCGCTCAAGGAAGCCAACGGCGGCGGCGCATGGAACGGCTGGGACTCAAACCTGCGCTCCAGAAAAAAATCCACGCTCAACAAAGCCAAAAAGGAACTCGCCGAATCAATCGAGCGCTATTCCTTTTATCAATTCCTGTTCTTCAAGCAATGGAGCAGGCTCCGCCAGTATGCCAACGAAAAGGGGATTCAGATCATGGGCGACATTCCCATCTTCGTCGCCTACGACTCCGTGGATGTGTGGACAAACCCCGACCTGTTTTTCCTCGATGAAAATGGCAATCCAACCGTTGTTGCGGGAGTCCCGCCGGATGGTTTTTCAGCCACCGGGCAGTTGTGGGGAAATCCGCTTTACAACTGGGGCGCCCACAAAAAAGACAGTTACAAATGGTGGCGGGCGCGGGTCCGCTCTGCATTGCAGGCAGTGGACATTCTGCGTTTCGACCATTTCCGTGGGTTTGCGGGCTATTACGAAATCCCCGCTTCGCATACCACCGCTGAACACGGGCGCTGGGTTCCCGGTCCCGGCGCAGATTTGTTCAAAGCCATTGACGAAGACCTCGGCAACGGGGTCATCGTCCCCGGCACGGGTTTGCCCATCGTCGCCGAAGATTTGGGTCTTATCACTCCCGATGTGATCGAATTACTAGAAGCCTTCGACC
>DAOTXI010000123.1:0-5888 GCA_034435475.1 Anaerolineales bacterium | reverse complement strand
GTCCAGACCCTGCCGCGTGCGGGTGGTGCGGATGTAGTCGCGGACGAGTTGTGGTGGATGGGGCAGTGATCCGCCCATGATGAGATAGCCCGGCGCCCAGAAATCGCCCGAGGGGTTTTCCTTTTTGATGCGGGGAAAATTGCCGAAAATCTTCTCCGATGTCTGCTGGCGCATAATGCGCATCAGGTGCCCGGGTGAGGTGTTCGGCTGGACGTTCACGACCCATTGCAAATATTCCGGGCGCACGGCCAGATATTCCAACCGCCAGCCGAAAGCGATGCAGATGTTCGGGAGCCATTCGCCAAGATTGTCTGAAAGATCGCCTGTCAGGTAATGCGTGGAGAAGCGCGGAACGAGCAGGCAGGCATACGTCAGGTGATACAAACCGGCAGAGATGGGTTCTGCCGTCAATTTTCGCGCCGCCTCCGTGGTTGGGCTTTCACGGGTCACATCGGTTTCGCCTGGCTGTGGAGGCGCAATCGGAGTGACCGGTCTTGATCTTGGTCTGGATGGGGCGGTCACTTCCACTTCGTCGAAAGAGGTCTGGGCGTGGTTCAACGCTTCGAGTGGAGTCTGAGCCGGGGCTCTTGTCTCCCTGCGAACGGCGGGGGATGGGTCGCGGCTGAAAACCGAGGCGTTCGAGAGCAGGTCTGAAACCCGGGTTTGATTCGGGTCGAAGGATTCTTCCTCCCTTTTTTGAACTCGTGGGAGGTTGAAATCGCGGGTGGTGAGCGGCTCGGGGTTCGGGGCGGGGATGTCTGCGAGGATGTTGGTGATCGAGGGGATGTCTTCGCCGCCGTCGTCCATTGGGTGAGAATCTTCCACAACGGGGGTGTGACGCGCGTCACCTTTTTCGGTTCCAAAATCACTCAGCAGTTGATTTGCCTGGGAGCGAATTGTGCTAAAGGGGGTTTCGGCATCAAAGACCAGCGCCAGCACAGACTCGGAAGTGAGCCGGGTGGCGTACAGCATGTGTTCGGCTTTGGTGCTTTCGAGCCGGATGAAGCGCAATAAGTCCGATCCCTTTTGCCCATCCCAATTGCGGGTTACAGTTTGCGCGACTTCCCTGGCTGCATGTTGAGGGAGCCCGCCTGCATACGCCCACAGGTCGGTACGTTTTGTGATCAGGGCGGCTTGCGCCGAGGATTCGAGGGTCAGGCGGGTAAGGTGTTGGGCGGCGCGGTTCGGGTCGCTCAACCACGGCATGTATTGCATTGTGGCTGAAGATATCGCGGCTGATGAAGATGGAGCGGGAGTCGGTTGTTGTTGGGGTTGACTGAGCGCATTCATAAAGTCAGACATCCTGAACGGTTTTCGAACCATGATCCACGGACGCAAACTGTCGAATGGCGGCGGGGACCCGGATTCTTCACATAGCAGTACTAGATTGATGCCCATGCTGACGGTGCGGAGTGCGATCCCGATCTCCTGCACCCATTCGTCGCCGAGCGCCAGGTCCAATATGGCAAGCGGCGCGCCGATCTGGTTCGCTTTCACAATGGCAGACGCCTTGTTATTTACCACATGGACGCGGTAGAACCTTGTGTCTTCCAGCGAACGGCGAATGCTGTCTCCAAGTGATGTGGAGGGGGTGACAACCATCAGATCAGCGGGCATTGATTAAAGTGTAACACTTCTGCAATGCAGGGGCAAGGACGCTCCAATGCAGTTTCCTGACATTTTGGCAAGTAAATCTACCGATAATCGCCCGTCAGGTCCTTGATTCCCAGCAATGCCGCCAGAATTTCCGGCGGAATGTCCGCTTCGGGCAGGTCGGTTTTATAGAACTGTTCGTTCTCTGCCCGTTCGCGCAGACTCCGCCACAGCAGGTTTCTTTCTTCGCCTTCAATCACGAGGTCGTTCAAGGTTTTTGCATTGAGCAAATATTCGCCGGTGGAATAAAGAAAGGTCAGCCGCTTCCACTTATCTGTGAGGATTGGCTCCTTGAGCTTTTCCAACCCGCCCAACTGGATTTTAAAATATTCCTCTTTTGCCCTCGGATGATCCATCTCGTCTTTGAGGAGTTCGCCTCTTGTGGTCAATTCGTGCCCTGTGACCTTTGCGACATATTCGACCTGCCCGCCTCTTTCGCCGAAGGAAGCGGGTTGGTAGAACGCAAGATAATCCACGCTGACGACTTTTGGCGCGCTCCGCAATGGGATGCGATACCAGCCCAGCAGGCGGGCGATCTCCAAATCTCGCGGGTTGGGGAGCAGGCAGACGAGAATCAGGTCTGTAGGCTTGAACATGGCGTGATTATAATATTTAGAATGAAGATTCATCCATCCCCTTATGAGCAGGTTACTTCATTCACAGATATTGCAATGGGCTTGCTTGCTGCTTTTATCTCGTTTCGCCTTTCAAGCCTGGACGGTTTCAGGTATGCAGTTTGGGCGTGGGCATTCGGCGTGCTCGCTTTCTCGTCCCTGCTGGGAGCTAGCGCGCACGGATTTGTGATGAGTGAAACGACCAATCGCCGCCTATGGATGCCGATCAATTTGTCTCTGGGGCTTGCTCTGGGGATATTCGTGGTCGGCGCTGTCAACGACTTGAGCGGGGAATCCGCGGCCCGATTCATGCTTCCTGTGATGGTTGTGATCGGCTTCGGTTTCTTCCTTTTTACCCTTTGGAAGCCGGGGACCTTCATGACCTTCATCGCTTATGAGGCGATCGCGATGTTGTTTGCTTTGGGGGTGTATGCCTATTTATTCCACGCCGGATTATTGCCCAGCGCGGGTTGGATGCTTGCTGGTGTACTTGTCACCATCCTCGCCGCAATCGTTCAAGCGACCGGCGAACCGGGGAATGGCATCGTCTGGTATTTCGATAACAATGGGGTCTTTCACATTATCCAAATGGCGGGAATGGTTTTGTTGTGGATTGGATTAAACGCGTAGGGGCTGGGTAACCCCGCCCCTACAAAAAATTACATCAACCCAACTTCCTTGTTGAACGCATTGATCAATTCGTCAATCTCGTCCGCCTGGGTCTGGATGCCCGTCCAGTAATCGGGCTGGTACCACTGCGCCTGAATCTCTTCATAGGTCTTGCCCTGTTGTTCGACCCATGTGTAGTATTTCAGGTTGTGGACGCGGCGGCGGTCTTCGTAGCGCAGTTCGAGCATGTTGTCGGTGGACTGTCCGTGCAGGTAGCGGGCGAAGTCGGCGGCGGCGTTGGTTTCGGAGTATTCGCCGAATTCCTGATGCATTTCATGCAGGCGCGAGCGGTACAGTTCCATCGAGTCGGTCAGGACGGTGATCATGATATCGTCCTCGGTCATTTCGTAATACTTGGCGGCTTTGATGGCGGAAAGCACATTCGAGATGCCGGAAAAGCCCAAGAGATCGAGATTGGAGATTAGAGATTCAGGGACGCCTTGCTTAACCAGATAGGCGCGTCCGTTCTCTTCATTGAAAAGCCGCGAGATGTTGACTACGGCGTTATCGTCAATGGCGGTGACCACGTCTGTGTTCTTGGTGTTGTGGACCCAAGGCACATGTTTGTCGCCGATGCCTTCGATGCGATGCGCGCCGAATCCGTTCTCAAGCAGGGTCGGGCATTGCAGGGCTTCACTGGCGACGATCTTGGAATCGGGGAATAACTGTTTCATATAATCGCCGGAGGCAATTGTCCCGGCGGAACCTGTGGCAGATGCCATTCCGCGGTAACGTCCGTTCTTGCCAGCCACCTGCTTGACGACTTCTTCCATGGCGTGACCGGTGACTTCGTAATGCCAGAGATAATTGCCGAATTCCTGGAACTGGTCGAAGATCATCAGGTCCTGACCGGAGTTGCGCAGTTCCCAGCATTTATCAAAAATTTCTTTGACGTTCGATTCGGAGCCGGGGGTTTTGATGGTTTCACCAGCGACCTTTGCCAGCCACTCGAAGCGTTCCTTCGACATGCCTTCGGGCAGGATGGCGATGGATTCGCAGGCAAGCAAGGCAGAGTCGTACGCGCCGCCGCGGCAGTAATTGCCGGTGGAGGGCCAGACGGCTTTTTGAGTGGTCGGATCAAATTGACCGGTGACGAGTCGCGGCACTAAACACGAAAATGCCGCGCCGACTTTATGCGCGCCGGTGGGGAACCACTTGCCGACGATGGCGACAATGCGGGCTTTGACTCCCGTCAGCGAAGAGGGAAGCTCGACGAAGTTGACTCCGCCAAAGGTCCCGCCGGATGCGGTGGGTTGGTTGTGCCAGTTGATGCGGAAGAGATTCCGCGGGTGGATATCCCACAATCCGATCCCCTTCAATTCCTCTTTTATTTTCGCGGGAATCTTCGATGGGTCTTTCATTTGGGCGTAGGTGGGGATGATGATATTGCGCTCTTTTGCGCGTTGAATGGCGCGGGCGCGGCGATCTTTGTGGACAGTCAGGTCAATATGGGTCATAGGGATGTGCCTCCTGAAATTTGTCAGACAACTTCGGTATTATAGTACACATCGCAAAAAAAGATAGCGCCTCTTGGGAAACTAAAGAGGAGTATAGTTATCCAAATTTATTCTGCGGAAGGTGAATATGGATAACACAAAGACGACCGCCATTTCCGGTTGTGTGATCTGGTTCCTGTTGATCGCTGTCATCGGCAGCTGCATCATGCCTGTGTTTTTTCTCGCGGGTACTCTGAGTTCCTTCACCGATTTTGCGGTACAAACGATGGGCGGATGGTTGTGCCCGGAAGGGACGAACCCTGAAAAATATACCTATCAAACCACGATGAATGATGAATACGGCAACCCGCGCCCCGCAACCGCCTACGAACTTCATTGTGTGGATGCAAGCGGAGTGGTGGTAAAAAAAGACCCGATCGCCTATACTTTTATCTGGATCGGGATTTGGGCGGGGATCGGGTTGATCGTCTCCATCGTGTTGACGTTCATCTTCGCTGTCCCTGGCGGGATGTTGGTGACGAGGGTGTTGAATAAAATGCGCCCCCCGAAAAAAAATGACGGGGCGGGGTCTCCCGCCCTTTTGTATTGGACACAACATTGGGCGCGGAAACCCGCCCCTACACCATCACGCCGCGCCCCTCCACCGCTTTCCTCACATCCTTCAAAATTTCTCCTTCCTCGCATTTGACCAATTCATTAAACAACCGCAACGCGGACTTTACCACCCCCGCATGCGGAGCAATTTCCTGCGCCTTGCGGAAGGTTTCGATGGCATCGTCAATCGTAGGGGCGGGGTCTCCCCGCCCTGTGTTTGCACCATCACCATTGGGCGCGGGGACCGCGCCCCTACACAATATTAATCCACAAATCGAAAGCCCCTTCGCATCCAGCGCATCGTAAAAATCGGGCGTCTTGACAAGGATTTCATCCGCCTGCGCAATGGACTTGGCAAAAGCCTCTTGCGCGGTTTCCCTTTCCCCTTGAGGCAAAGCAATGATTCCGTGCAGGGCTGTTTCATTGTGGGTGTTATTTTAGCGAGGTGGGTACGCCGATAACAACGATGCTGAGATATTTTGAAACTGATGCCGTTGATGAAAATCACAAAATAACTTTTCTATACATTTCTATAAGGGACTTCCGAATTGGTTACATCACATGTAACCCCTCTTGATTGCAGAAAGCTTTCGACGGATGATTTTGATAATTCGCGGTGAGGTGTTGGACCAATAACCACTTTGGCAATAGGCAAATCCTGAACCTTCCTCGAGTGTCGCAGGTGATTGAAGGCAAGGAAGGTGAATAGTGTTTTCAATTCTCTGCCGCTGAATAACTGATGAAACAATACCCTGTCATGACTACCCCCGCTAGATCGTGAATGACACCGAACTTTCCCCGATTATACCCACGAAGAAAGTAAGAATGCCCGGTCTTTTTATTCCAAAATCGTCAATCGTCAATCGTCAATCGTCAATCGAATCACCACCTTTCCCAATGT
>DAOTXI010000122.1:0-4559 GCA_034435475.1 Anaerolineales bacterium | reverse complement strand
CGCCCGCCGCCCACATCCAAAGATTATCGTCCTCCATCTTCGAAACAAAATAAAGGATGCCGCCCACGATCAGGAAGGTCAGAAGGATGAAAAAAAGATTCCCATCCTGAAACATCCCGAACGACGCGCCCCGGTTTTGAATGTGCAGGAAACGCGCATAAGGCGAAAGCCACTCCAGCCATTCGGGCAGCATGGAGTCACCCAGCCGAATATCGCGCCGCACAAGAAATTTTGTCCACTGGTCGAGGGCGATCACCGCCGCCGCGCAGAAGATAAAGATAAAAAAACGCCTCCGGCGCGTTTTCGCCCCCTCAGTCACAATGGCAGAATCTTCCAACTGATTCATCCTTCCTTCACCGCTTCGACATCCGCCACAGCCGCCTTGAGTTTCTTCTCCTCCCGTTCCTTGAGCCAGACGCCCAGCAATAAAACCGCCACGCCCACCGAAATGGACGCATCCGCGATATTGAATACGGGAAAATTTCCGACAGAGATGAAATCCGTCACCTTGCCCATCATCAAGCGGTCTATCAGGTTGCCGACTGCGCCGCCCAACTGCAAGCCCATGGCAAGTTTCAAGGTCCAGTCGTTTGATTCCGCATGGGGGTAATAATAAATAATCGCTCGGATCACGATGAAAGCGAGGATCGTAAAAACCAGGTTCCCATTCTGAAATATGCCAAACGCCGCCCCACTGTTATACCAATGCACCAGACGCGCATAAGGGCTTAGCCAAGCCAGCCATTCGGGAAGCCACTGCCCGCCGAATTCGATATTTTGGCGGACCCACCACTTCGTCCATTGATCGAGCGCAACCGAACTTCCCGCCACAACGAGCAAAAGCCCATAATCTTTTATCTTTGAATTCAAACGAATCACCTCGAAATTGTAAGTGTGCCTATTGTACCGCTAAGAGTCAGGATACTTTTGAATCCTTCGTTACAAACACCCTCGGAACACGCGCGCTGATATTGGTCATCACTTCATATTCGTTCGTGCCAGCCCAATCTGCCAGTTCCTCCGGCGCAATGCCGCCGCCCAGCAAAATCACCTCATCCCCCACAGCCACTTCATCCACGCCCGCATCCGCCATGAATTGATCCATGCAAATGCGCCCGACCTGCGGATAGGATTTTCCATTGATGAGCACCCGTCCTTGATTCGTCATGCGACGGAAGTAACCATCGGCATATCCGCATGGGATGGTAACCACGCGGCTCGGACTCCCTTCGACCTGCCACAACGACCCATAGCTGACCGGGCACCCGGGCTGTGTGACCTTGCTATAAGCGACTTGTGATTTCCAAGTGAGCGCAGGCTTCACGTCAATCGTCCTCGGAATATCGCGCCCGGGATAGACTCCATAAAACAAAACACCCGGTCGGACCATATCCATGTGACCTTCGGGAAGATTCAGAATCCCGCCAGAGTTGCAGATGTGCCGAATGGGAGGAATGGGCAGGCTGTGTTTTTCATAGAGATAAAGAACTTCTTGAAAGCGTTCCAATTGTTGCTGTCCGGTAACAACGTGTTTCGGCAACACCGCAGACGGCATCAATTCAGAGTTCGCAAGGTGTGTATATATCCCTTCTATGCTCAAGTGACTACACGCAGACGGTTTCAGGATGAACTCCTCTGCTTCGTATTCGCGGACTCCGACACGCTCCATGCCGGTGTCAATCTTGAGGTGAACCGTTAGCCGCTTACGGGTAGACTCAGTCAAATGGTCAGCCGCCAGCAACAAGTCGAGGGATGAAGCGGTAAGGGTCAGGTCATGCTCAAGGAACAAAGGTAACTGCTCGATCAACGTCCCACCGGCGACCAAAATCGGTTTCTTGATTCCCAATTGACGAAGTTGAATCCCCTCCTCCACCAACGCAACACCGAGCATATCAACATACGGTTCGATGAAGGGCGCGACACCTTCGATGCCGTGACCATAGGCATTGGCTTTTACCATCGGCATGACCTTCGCGCCGCCGACATGGGCGCGGATGGCTTCTATATTTTTTTGCAGTTGAGTGAGATTGACTTCGAGATAGGTTGGGCGCATGACTCTTTCCTATACAAATACAGCGGACGGGTGAACCGTCCGCTGTATTTTACCGCTACTCAAATTCCCGCTATATCTTCCCCGCCACATAATCCAGCACATCGATCTTGGTGAGAATGCCAACCGGTTTGCTGTTCTCGACCACGATCAGGGCATACCCGGCGGTGAGGGAGGGCATGGCATCCTCAAGCGGAGTCTCCGGCGGGAAGACCGCGCCTGCGTTCTGCACCATTGAGTCAATGGTTTCATCGTTGGTGTGTTCATGCTTTTCGAGCATGTGATTGAGCAGGTCCACCTCTTCGATCAGACCAGCCAGCGAACCGTCTGCGCCGACAACGGGCATTTGCGAGACCGCATTCTAGTGCATGATGGATACCACTTTGCGAATCGAATCGCCAATGGTGGCGGTCAGCAACGCCTTGTTCGGTTTGGCGATCAACAGGTCGCCGAGAGCCGTCTCGCCGAACTCCATACTCAGGAAGCCGAACTCGCGCATCCACTTATCGTCGTAGAACTTGGAGAGGTAACGCGAACCCGAATCCGGCAGGATAACCACGGGCAATCGCCCCGGCTGGAGTTTGCGGCAATATTTGATCGCGCCCGCAATTGCAGAGCCAGATGAACCGCCCGCAAAAATCCCCTCCTGCCGCACGAGCTGGCGCGCCCACAAGAAAGACTCGCGGTCGCCTGCGCGTTCGATGGCATCTACATAATTAATGTCCATCGTGGACGGCAAAAAGTCTTCGCCGATGCCTTCCACTTTATAGGTCTTGGGATACGCCCCAGGCGGAATAATGCCCTTGTTCTGCCAGATTTCGGTCAGGATCGAGCCTTCGATATCAATACCCACAATGGTAATGTTCGGATTTTTCGCTTTGAGGTAACGTCCCACGCCGGTGATCGTTCCGCCGGTGCCAATGCCGATGATGACGTCGGTCACTTTGCCATCGGTCTGCTCCCAAATCTCGGGACCGGTGCTGAGTTCGTGAGTCCTTGGGTTATCGGGGTTGTGATATTGATTCGCCAATATAGCATTCGGGGTTTCACGGGCGAATTTTTTGGCAACTTCATAATAGGAACGCGGATCATCCGGTCCGACCGCCGTTGGGGTGATGACAACTTTCGCCCCATATGCCCGCAGTAAAAGAATCTTTTCGTTGCTCATCTTGTCTGGCATGACGAAGATGGTCTTGTAGCCCTTCAACGCCGCTGCAATCGCCAGACCCACGCCGGTGTTGCCGGATGTCGCTTCGACGATGGTCCCGCCGGGTTTGATCTCACCGCGCTTCTCAGCCTGTTCGATGATATTCGCCCCCACCCGGTCCTTGACCGAGCCGCCGGGATTCATGAATTCCAATTTTGCATAAAGCGGAACGGGCAAATCCCTGCCGATGCGCTCCAGTTTTACAAGCGGGGTATTTCCCATCGCGCCGAGGATGTTGTTGAAAACCCGTTTTTCTTTCGATTCCATTAAATCTGTCATTCTCTCTCCTTGGTTGGAGGCTATTTTACCCGTTCTCAATCATCCTTACGATTCCTTCCAATCAGTCAACCTGTTCAGGGATTCCCGCTCCTCCCCCGTCAAATGGACTTCGACCGCGCCGAGGTTTTCGTTCAATTGCTCAATGGATGTCGCCCCAATAATCGGACTTGTAATGACCGGGTCGGACAGCATCCACGCCAATGCGATTTGCGAAATCGTAGCTTTATGCAGAAGGGCGATGCGTTCCATTTCATGCAGCAGGGTGAAATTCTTTTCGGTCATGGACTTTTTGCGCGCATCGGCGCGTTTGCTATCCGGCAACGGCTCGCCCTGGCGATATTTACCGGTCAGGAATCCGCCCGCCAGCGGACTGTACGGAATCACGCCGATGGCATAGGCCTTGCATACCGAACGAAGTTCGCGCTCGAATTCCTCGCGGTGGATGAGGTTGTAATGCGGCTGAAGTGAGTCGTACCGGGCAAGGTTGAATTTATCGGAAGTCCACAAGGCTTGCATCAACTCCCAGGCTTCGTAGTTCGACGCTCCGACATATCGTACCTTTCCCTGCCGGATCAGGTCATCGAAGGCGCGCAGGGTTTCTTCGATGGGCGTGTTTTCATCCGACCAGTGAGACTGGTACAGGTCAATATAATCGGTTTGCAGGCGTTTCAACGACGCCTCAACGGCGTTCATAATATGGATGCGGCTCAATCCTTCATCGTTCGGTCCTTTGCCCATCTCTCCGCGGACTTTGGTTGCCAGCACGATCTGGTCGCGCGGAATTTTGTTTTGTTTCATCCAGTTGCCGATATATGTCTCAGAAACGCCGCCGGGGTTGCCATCCACCCATTTGGAGTAGATGTCGGCGGTGTCTATAAAATTGATTCCCGCTTCAAAGGTTGCCGTGAGGATATTGCGAGTCTCCATCTCATCCACAGACCAGCCGAATTGCATCGTCCCCATACACAGGATTGAGACATTCAAACCAGTATTGCCAAGTCGTTTATATTTCATAATTGCCTC
>DAOTXI010000121.1:0-2251 GCA_034435475.1 Anaerolineales bacterium | reverse complement strand
CTTTGGGGCAGGTCATCCACGCGTTACTCACCCGTTCGCCACTAGGATACTCTTGTATTGCTACTCAAGCACCTCGTTCGACTTGCATGTATTAGGCACGCCGCCAGCGTTCATCCTGAGCCAGGATCAAACTCTCCGCAAAAAATCAACACTCTTGCGAGTTTAAAAGTCACGGAATTGACTGGTTCGTCATCATTACTGTTTCCTATCACTGTTCAATTGTTAAGGTGCCTGCCATTTGAGCGGGCTGTATTCTACCCGCAGGGTAAACCGCCGTCAAGGTTTTTACAGACTAAAATACCGATGCTTCCTTCTCAATCGCATCGGTTCATCAGGCTGCAAAACCGTTTCGCTTTGTGTCTCTGATGGAGGACGGTTACTCAGTTGTCAATGATCTGTCTGGGAGACGAAATCGTTTGTTATTACTGGCGAGGTGGAATTATATGCATTTGTAATAAAATGTCAATACTTGTAAGACATTTAAACCTTAAAAAATCGGGCAGATTTTTGATACTCCGCCGCATACGATTCCAACAGCCGGGCAGCCATCTCCACACCATCTTCGCCTCGTATCCTTTGACCTGTAACCTGCGCACGCTCAAGAAAAACTTTTGACTCTGCCTCAGACATGGCGCTCACCATCCTCTCCACCGACAATTGATTCACAGGAATCGGTTTTGGTCCCGCGCCGATCCCATGGACTCTGCTTCCCCAAAACGGTTGATCTGCCATGAAAGGCACAACGATTTGTGGAATGCCCGCACGCAACGCAGCGGATGTTGTTCCAGCGCCACCATGATGAATCAACATTTTGCATTTTGGCAGCAACCAATCATGCGGCGCAGACTCAAGATACAGCAAATCACTTGTTGATTCACGTTTCGCACTTCCCCACCCCGATAAGATAATGCCGCGATTGTTTGTTTGCTTTAACGACTCGCGGATAATTACATCAATCTTTTCAGCATTTTTATTGACCATACTTCCAAATGAAACACAAACTGGCGGTTCACCTGCTTCTAGAAACTCTTTCAATTCGGTTGGTGGCAGATACGAGTCGTTGCGAGGCAGGAAATAATATCCGGTGACATGCACATGCGGATCCCAGTCACTTGAGGGTGGGATCAGGCTCGGGGACCAGGCACACAGGATCAGGGTCCGGAGGCGAGGCGGGGAATCTTTGAAGGGAAAATAAAGTTTTCGCTTGGGTAAGCCCGCGCGGCGGCGGATTTGTTCAAATCCAAGTTGCGATGTTATCCATGAAATTTGCACGGAGGCGATATGAGTCAAACGGTTATAGACGCGGCTGCCGAAATCGGGCAGTGAGATGTTGGGGTAATCGCCTGTGGGCACGAACATGGGAAAGAGATCAACATACAC
This sequence comes from Anaerolineales bacterium, assembly GCA_034435475.1. Lineage (GTDB taxonomy): Bacteria > Chloroflexota > Anaerolineae > Anaerolineales > Villigracilaceae > Villigracilis. Next base: position 871 of record DAOTXI010000121.1, on the reverse strand, counting down.
ATCTGGGATGTTTTTTTCGCGGGCGAGGGTATGAGCGCCAACGGCATGAGTGAATGTGTGAATGATAAGGTCTGCGCCTTTGCAAGCCTCATCGGTTTGCCGCATTACATCTGTGCCGATGGCAACAGCGTGCGTCATTAATTCGCGGACTTGCTTGAGAAAGTTGTAGCCCGCATCATTAAGGCGACGACTGAGTTCTTCAGGGTCGCCAGCAAGTGGAAAGAATGTGATGCCATGCTCTTCGACCAAGGATTTGAAACGCGCTGGCGCAGCAAGGATGACATTATGTCCACGAGACATCAAACCAAGGGATAAAGGGAGAAATGGTTGGACGTCGCCGCGAGAGCCGTAGGTGAGGATGGTGATGTTCATAGGTATAAAAGTGGTAGTCACCTTAAAGGTGACTACCACTTGATTTTAATTCATCTCATGCCTGCCAGCCAACGCTCGCAGTAATGTATTTTGATCGGCATATTCCAGGTCGCCACCCACGGGTAGACCACGTGCAAGGCGGGTGACTTTGACGCCCATTGGCTCAAGGACTTGGCGAAGATAAAGCGCCGTCGCGTCACCTTCCATGCTGGGATTGGTGGCGATGATAACCTCCCCCACTCCCCCACGTGCTACGCGTTCGGCAAGCTGTTTGATTTTCAAATCATCAGGACCGATGCCTTCGATGGGAGATAAAACTCCCTGCAAGACATGATACTTGCCTTGAAAGCCACCGGTGCGTTCGAGTGCGAGGACATCCAAGGCTTCTTCGACGACGCAGATCAGGGATGCATCGCGTTTTTGAGATTCGCAAATCTCACAGCGTTCGCGCCCGGCATCGGTGATATTGAAACACTCCAAGCAGAAGGCGGTATTGGCT
>DAOTXI010000120.1:0-4460 GCA_034435475.1 Anaerolineales bacterium | reverse complement strand
CCCAATTGCTCAAGGTGCAGGGTCAATCCTCCAAGTTGAATCGGTTCGGAAAGGATGCGGCTCAGGGTAGCGATCAGGTCAAGAATATCCTCAGCAACCAGTTTGATCTCGTCGAAGAAGATCGGCGTCAGGGTGGCGGGGATCCCCACCAGAACGATCAACGCTGTAAAGTAGACAATATTCACCGCCGCGGCGCGGGAAAGGCGCGTGCGTTCCATCAAAAACACAACCGCCGGGCTGATGAGATAGGCGGCAAAGGCGGCAATCACAAACATCCGCACCGCCTCGCCAGCATAGATCAGGAAGGCGACGACGCAAATCAGGATAATGATGCCCATCGTATAACGGAAGGACATACTCCACTGGCTGTTTTTTTTGCTCATAAAAGTTTTTTGACTGCCTCTAAAGTTGGTTCAATAACAGGAGCGGATTGAACTGCCTGCAACGCCGCGCGTACATCCTTCAATCCGGAGCCGGTGTTCATTACAAGAACAGGATCGTCGCTTCCGACCACACCCGTGCTTGTCCCTTTTATCAGTCCGGCATAAGCCGTCGCCCCGGCTGGTTCGGGAAAGACACCCTGTGTGCCGAGTTCTGCGATGGCTTTGATGATGTCTTCGTCTTTCACCACGACGTAAGTCCCATTGGTCTGAGACGCCGCCCGCACCGCGCGAACTCCGTCACGCGGCAAATCCACCGAGATGCTGTCGGCGATGGTCGTGGCGGAAACCGGGGTGATGGTTTCGGTCCTGGCATGGAAAGCGTTGGCAATCGCCGCCGAGCCTTCTGCCTGCACACCGATGATGCGCGGCATGTTGGGAATCCAGCCCAATGCCAGCAGATCCTTGAAGCCTTTGTGGATACCGGAGATGATGTTGCCATCGCCGACCGATACAAAGATGGTCAGGGGCGGATGGTCGTCGAGGGCGCTGTCTTTTTTGTGCCAGTCGCGGTGCGCTTCGATCCACCATTCCCAAATCTCGAAGGCGGCTGTCTTTTTGCCCTCCAGTGTGAAGGGATTGTAGCCCGTGTTGCGGCAATACCAGCCGAATTCGTTCGAGGCTTTCACCGTCAGATCGAAGGCGTCGTCGTAGGTCCCATCCACCAGAATGACCTTTGCGCCAAAGATGAGCAATTGCGCCACCTTCGCCTGCGGGGCGGTCTTGGGCGCAAAGATAACGGCTTTCTGTCCGACCGCGGCCGACATGCCTGCCAGCGCCGCGCCCGCATTGCCCGTCGAAGCCGTAACCACGATCTCAGATTTGATCTCCTTGGCGCGCGTCACGACTATGGCGCTCGCCCTGTCTTTGAAAGACGCTGTGGGGTTGCGCGACTCGTCTTTGAGCCAGAGATGTTTGAGGCGTAGTTTCTCAGCCAGTCGTGGCAGGGCAAAGACCGGGGTCCAGCCTGAGGCGTGCAAAGGCGTAGAGTCGCCAGCGGGTTCAGAGACAGGCAACAGCGGAAGGTATCTCCATAAAGAAGTTTCCGCCCGCGAGGTGATGTCTTCGGGTTGGAATTTTTTTCTGATGCCATCGTAATCAAGAATGACATCCAGGTTTCCGCCGTCTTTGGAGCAGGTGTAGGTGGCCTGACCGGGCAGGTATTCCGCGCCGCAGATCGAACAACGATAGCCGTTGAATTTGTTCATGGGTTCCTCTTGTCGCTTGATTTTACCCGATGTGGGCTTTTGGAGAATCGGAGGGGATTGACGTCTGTTCGCAAACTAAACGCTTCCAATTTTGAAAAGAATATTGAATCCATTTAAAAAAGAACTATACTTTATTGGAGATTAAACAAGCGGCAAGGAAATGTCCATGACAACATCCACTGCGGAACTGTACCGCCTTGATCCTCTGACAGGGTGTCATAATTTTCTGAGTTTTGTCGAAACCATTGACCAGCTATCGCTCGAACAGGGACGCTCGCCTTTTTCCATTTTGTACGTGGACCTGAACTATCTGGCTGTTTTGAACAAAGAAAAGGGGCATTCGTACGGGGATTCGGTCATCCACTGGCTTGGGCTGGCATTGAGGGAAGAATGCAACGCGCCGGTCTTTCGCACCGGCGGGGATGATTTTGCTGTAGTCTTGGTGGGCGGGAACAAGAATCAACACGAAGGATTGCTCAACAGATTATTTAAGCGATTGAACCGTGAGGGGGAGCAATTGGGCATTCCTTCGCCGCCTGCGGGGATCGCATTGATCCATTTCGACGCGGCGAGGGAATTCAACACCAACGATATCATGTTCAATTTATGGGAAGCCATTCTTGAAGTAAAAAACAACAACGGGGGGACGATTAAAATTTTTTCCGCGGGGAATTTGATCAAAGCCACCGGGCAGTTACAGGAGCCAAGCCGGGGAAATGCCCGCTCTGTAAGAGTACTGCGACATATTGCAAACCAGGCGATCCTCCGCATTGTTCAGATGGGTCGGGTACTGGATGTCTGGCAAAAAACATCCTACCTCGATTCGATCTCGGGGCTGCCGAATATGCGCGCCGCGCTGGGGAAAATGGAAAAGGAGATATCCGATAAGCGCGCCTTTTCGCTGCTTCTCATGGACGGCGACAACCTGACACGTTATAACAATATCAGTTACGCCACCGGGGATGCGATGATCCAGAAGATCGGCGCGATCCTGGTAGAGAACCTGCGCCCCGGCGATTTCGTTGCCCGCTGGCGCGCAGGGGATGAGTTCATTGCCATTCTACCGGGCACGAGCAGCGTCGGGGCGGAGATTGTCGGCAACCGCATCTGCGCGGCAATCCGTGAAGCCTCCAAATCCTGGCAGTACACGACCAGCATGACCATTGGAGTCGCAGAATATCCATTTCATGGTGCGACAACTTATGCACTGGTTGATGTGGCAGAGGGTGCCTTGAAACTAGGAAAACAAGCCGGTAAGGACAGGGTGGTCAGGGCACAGGGTTTATGAAAAAGACTCTCACGATATAGGTTGAGAGTCTTTTTTTTATTCGCTTTTGGTTTAGGTCGCCGCCTGTTCCCAAATCTCCCGGGCGATCTTCTCCTGATCGACGGGCAGACGATCCACCCGCACACCGACGGCGTTGTAGATGGCGTTGGTGATGGCGGGCGTGGTTGGGATGGATGAAATTTCGCCGACGCCTTTCGCGCCGTACGGTCCCGCCGCAATGGGATGCTCGACGATGATGGCGGTGATCTCGGGGGTGAGCATGATTCCAGGCACGCGGTAACGGGCGAGACGGTCTGTGACCACGTTCCCATTTTCGACAATAAAATCTTCCGTCAGGCAGTTGCCCAAACCCATCATCACGCCGCCTTCGACCTGCCCCTGCAAGCCGAGCGGATTGACCGCCATGCCCACGTCATTGGCGGAGACGACCCGCAACACACGCACCTCACCGGTCAGTTTATTTACTTCCACTTCCGCGGCTTGCACGCCAAATGAAAAGGCAAAATGCATATCGCCGCCAGCGCCGAGCGGCTGTGTCTTGGGCGCTTCATATTCGTAGCGGACTTTCGGTTGCTGACCCAAAGCGGTCATTTCTTTGTAGATTTCCGCATAGGTCATCGAATGCCCGTTGACATGGACAATACCATCGGCAAAGCGAATCTTTTCGGGGCGAACATCGTACTTCTCCGCCATCGAAGCGGAGATTTGCTCACGCAAAGTTTTTGCTGCGTAACGAGAGGCATTGCCGGTCACAAAAGTCTGGCGGGAAGCGGTCGTAGGTCCGCCGTTGGGTGTCAGGTCGGTATCCATCACCAGCACGCGGACTTTATCCGGCTCGACGCCCATCTCTTCGGCGACGGTCAGGCGCATGACAGTGACGAGTCCCTGCCCCAATTCCGCTGCCGAACTGCGGACCTGGAAAGTGCCGTCTTCATACAGTTCAACATCCGCGCCGGAGATGTCGGGAGCGCCGCCGCCCAAACCAGTGTTCTTATAGGCGGAGGCAAAGCCCCAGGCACGGATAAGGTTCGGGTTGGCAGAATCAACCACCGGCTTGAAAGGAGCCGGGTTGTGCTTGCGCATCTCCGCATCCACGCGGTCAATGCATTCCATCAAACCAACAGACTCTTTCAATTCCTGCCCGGTGTTGGTGATACTGCCGACATGCAAGGCATTCATGCGCCGGACTTCTACCGGATCAAGGTTCAAGGTTTCGGCGAGCCGGTCCATCATCGTTTCGACGGCGAAGGCAGATTGGGTGACGCCAAAGCCGCGGAACGCGCCCGCAGGCGGGTTGTTGGTGTACATGGCATAGCAATCGGCGCGGACGTGTTCAATATCGTACGGACCTGCCGAGTGCGTGGTGGCGCGGGTCATCACTTTTTCGCCGAGCGAAGCATACGCGCCTGTATCGCCATAAAGTTCGGTTTCCGCCGCTACAAGCCGCCCGTCTTTCATTGCGCCGATCTTCACGCGGATCTGTGTGGCGTGCCGCTTCGGATGCACAAGCAAACTCTCCTGCCG
>DAOTXI010000119.1:0-2386 GCA_034435475.1 Anaerolineales bacterium | reverse complement strand
CGATTGCGCTGCTCAACGACATCATTGATTTGATCCCATCCCCGGTCCATGCAGTGAAGCGTATGGCGCAAGGCAAGGATGGCGCGGAAGAATTGAAAGCCTCGGAACAGTCTCCGCTGGCGGCGTATGTGTGGAAGACCACCGCCGATCCCTTTGTCGGCAAGATGACCTACTTCCGCGTGTTCAGCGGTTCGATCCAGGCGGATGCGCATGTCTGGAACCAGACCAAAGGCGCGGATGAGCGCATGTCTGGCTTGCACTTCCAGCGCGGCAAAGAGACGCTTCCGGCAAAGGTTGTCCACGCGGGCGACATTGCGGTCGTCTCCAAATTGACAGTATCCGCCACCGGTGACACCTTCTGCGATAAGGGGCATCCGCTGATGGTTGCAAAGCCCAATTACCCGGCGGCGTTGTACCGGGTTGCCATTGCGCCGAAGACCCAGGCAGATGCGGCGAAGATTTCGACGGTTCTGACCCGCTTGAGCGAAGAAGACATGACCCTCACCTGGCAGAACGATAATGTGACTCACGAGACTGTCCTGCAAGGTATGGGCGATCAGCATATTGACGTGGCGGTCAGCCGCGCGCAGAATAAATTTCAGGTTGGCATTGTGACCCGTGAGCCGAAGGTTCCGTACCGCGAAGGCATTACCAGGAAGGCGCAGGCGCAGTATCGTCACAAGAAACAATCCGGCGGCGCGGGTCAGTTCGGCGAAGTGCATTTGCGTATCGAGCCGTACATGGAAGGCGATTTCGATTTCGTGGATGCTCTGGTCGGTATGAACCTCTCCCGTTCGTACCTGCCGCCTATCGAAAAGAGCATTCGCGCGACGATGGAAAAAGGCGCCTTTGCCGGTTACCCAATGAACAATGTGCGCGTGACGGTTTATGACGGCAAGGAACATGAAGTGGACTCGAAACCGGTGGCGTTCGAAATTGCCGGACGCGAAGCCTTCAAATTGGCGGTTCACGATGCGGGTCCGGTTTTGTTCGAGCCGATCATGACTGTCCGCGTTACCTGCCCGGATGGAAACATGGGCGACGTGATGAGCGACCTCAACACCCGCCGCGGACGCGTGCAGGGAACCGAATCCGAGCGCTGAAGCACAACCATTATCGCCCACGTTCCGATGGCGGAGATGCTGAAGTACACCACTCAGGTCCGTTCGATCACGGGCGGGCGCGGCTACTTCACGATGGAATTCGACCACTACGACACCGTGCCGACCCACATCGCCGGTCCGATCATCGAGGCGCACAAGAAGGAAATGGAAGCGAAAAAGGAAGAGTAGTACAGTAAGCATTGAATAGTGATCGGTAATAAAAAAAGCCCCGAGCCATTCAAGTTCGGGGCTTTTTGAATTAAAATTCGAACCATGCCGACCGTGAAGTTCCCCGCCCTGATGAAATATTATGTAGATAACCAAAATGAGTTTGCCATGCCCGGCGGGAATATCGCTGTGTTACTAGACAACACACTCCAACAATACCCCGCGCTACGCCCGCATCTATTCGACGCCAATGGGGAATTGCGCCGCCACTTCAATATCTTCGTCAACGGCGTCCACATCCGCGAGCTGGCGGGGATGGAGACTCAACTAAAGGACGACGATAAGGTCATTTTGATGGCGTCCGCCGCGGGGGGATAAATAGCGGAGTCGAAAGTCTCCAGACTTTTGTTGGAAGAAACGTACAATATTTGTATTGACAAAACCAGTAAGATTCATAGAATAGGCGCAATCTATGAATAAAATCATGAAAACTCTCGAACATTGCTTGTGTCTGTCGCGGGGCTCGTAACTACCGCCTGAGACAGACCTCCCTCCACAGTCAACGGAATTAGACGGTAGAACGACCCCCGCTTGCGAATGAATTCATCGCATGTGGCGTTTGTTCGCCGTCTTTTTGTTTGTCCGTTGGCTGTTTTATTTTAACGGCGTATTCGGCGCTCCTAGCGCCGGGGACGCAAGAGAACGTCGCCTACGCAGAGGTTAATATGACATTACTTGACTTTAGACTCACTGAATCGAACACGATACCACTGGATAGCCTTGCCTATCATGTTGGGAATACACCCCTCCTCCCGCTTCGCAGTCTGACCCGCAGCCTGTCTCCACGTACCCGGGTCTTTGTCAAAGCCGAATGGTTCAACCCCGGCGGCTCCGTCAAGGATCGCCCCGCGTTGAACATCATTCAGAACGCCATTCTCAACGGCGATTTGAACGGCGGCAAACGTCTGCTGGACTCAACCTCTGGCAATATGTGCATCTCGTATGCGACCTTCGGCGCGGCGTTGGAAATTCCGGTCACGTTGGCTGTGCCTGCCAGCGCCAGTTCCGAGCGGATTTCCATTCTCAACGCCCTCGGCGCGGAGTTGATCCTTACC
>DAOTXI010000118.1:0-2631 GCA_034435475.1 Anaerolineales bacterium | reverse complement strand
GCGAGTTCGACGGCGGCGCGCATCAACTGTTCCTGATAGACGGGGATGCCGTAGGTGTCTTTGAAGATCGGCTCCATATTGGGGTGGCGATACTTCACCTCCGATTGCCCGTGCATCCGCGAGATGTAATCGGGGATGAACTGCATCGGTCCCGGGCGGTAGAGCGCGACCATGGCGATGATGTTGTCCAGGTTTTGCGGTTTCATCTGGACGATGTAGCGCGTCATTCCCCCACCTTCTATTTGGAACAAGCCTGCGGTCTGTCCGCTTCCCATCAACTCAAATGATTTGGGATCATCGAGCGGAATATTGCTCAGGTCGAATTTGATCCCATGCCGTTTGTAGATCAAGTCGCAGGCGCGTGCCATGACGGTCAGCGTGATGAGACCGAGGAAGTCCACCTTGAGCATCCCCAATGAGTCAAGGATGCCCATTTCGAACTGCGTGACCGATTTGATCGGCGTCTCTTCCGAGCCGGAGGTTGGGCGGTGGAGCGGCAGGTATTCGAGAATCGGTTTATCGGAGATGACCACACCCGCGGCGTGTGTGCCCGCGTTGCGCACCGTGCCTTCCATTTTTGACGCGATGTCTATCACTTCGCGCATCTTCGGGTCGGTGTCGTATATCTGTTTGAATTCCTTGACCTCGAGCGCTTCCTTCATGGTCGCGCCGCCCGCCACGAACGGGACGAGCTTCGCCACGCGGTCCACTTCGGGCAGGGGAATTTCCATCACGCGCGCCACGTCGCGGATGGCGGCTTTCGCGCCCATCGTGCCGAAGGTGATGATCTGCGCCACTTTATCGTCGCCATATTTGCGGGCGGTATACTCCAGCATTTCCGAGCGGCGGTCGTCGCGGAAATCCAGATCGATATCGGGCATCGAGATGCGCCCCGGGTTCAGGAAGCGTTCGAAGATGAGCGCGTGTTGCAGCGGGTCCACCATCGTGATCTCGAGCGTATACGCGATGATGGAGCCAGCCGCCGAGCCGCGCGCGTTATACCAGATGCCATTCTCGCGGGCGAAGCGGCACAAATCCCACACGATCAGGAAGTAGGCGTTGAATCCCATGCTGTTTACGACGCTTAATTCGTAATTCAGCCTCTCGCGGACTTTGGGACTGTCGCAGTCGTCCCCGTATCTTTTCTCCGCCCCGGCTTCGCACAGCGAGCGCAGGTATGATTCCGCGCTGTGACCTTCCGGCACGGGGAACTCGGGCAGGTGATAGCCTTTGAATCCGAGGTCCACGTTGCAGCGTTCGGCGATGAGCAGTGTGTTCGATAATGACTCGGGGACTTCGGCGAAGAGTCGGCTCATCTCCGCGGGTGAGCGCAGGAAGTAGGAGTCGTCGGTCATGCGCATCCGATCGGGGTCTGCCAGCGTGGAGTTGGTCTGGATCGCCAGCAGAACGTCCTGCAATTTTGCATCCGTCTGGTTGACGTAATGCACGTCGTTGGTGGCGACGTATTTCGCAGAGTAGCGCGCGCCGAGTTCGAGCAGTTTGCGGTTCAGGTCGAGGATTTCAGGGATGTTGTGTTCCTGCAACTCGACGAAGAAGCGGTCGGGTCCGAAGACGTCGTAATACCAGTTCCATTTGCGAAGCGCCTCTTCGGGGTTGTCATTCAACAGCGCGCGCGGAATCTCGGCAGACATACAGCCCGAGGTGCAGATCAGCCCTTCGGAGTGGGCGGCGAGAAAATCATGGTCGATGCGCGGGTAATAGTAGAAACCGTCCAGTTGGGCGGCGGATGCGATCTTCAATAAGTTCTGGTAGCCTTTTTCATTTTCTGCGAGGAGGAGCAAATGAAAGGAGGAACGGTCGAGTTTGGAGTCTTTGTCTTTCATTCCCCGCGCCGCCATGTAGGCTTCGAGTCCGATGATGGGTTTGACCCCTTCGGCTTTGGCGGCTTTGTAGAAATCAATCACCCCGAACATTGTGCCGTGGTCGGTGATGGCGACCGAGTCCATGTTCATTTCCCTGACGCGCTGAACCAGCTTCTTGATGTTCGAGAACCCGTCGAGCAGGGAGTATTCGGTGTGAACGTGGAGGTGGGCGAAGGACATGGGGTGGTAGATTAGTAGATTGGTATTTGGTGGGCAGGTTCAGCGGTATGAGACGACAAAAATACCGAACTGTTTTGCATTATAGCACGCATGTTCAGATTAAGAGGCAGTACGAGGCTTAAAGAATTGGGTGGGGCGGGAAAGTAAACAAGTAGATAAGTAGATAAGTAGATAAATAGGTAAGCAGATAAGGTAATTGATGCAGTGCAATCTGTATCCTGTAACTCGTAGCTCACTCTCCAGAACCATGCAGACGGTAAACCGGTTTGTCTTTTATCACTGCTTCGAGATAGTAGTTGTCTTCGATGAATTTCAAGACCTCATCCAAATTGTGCGGCGGATTTGCCGGGTAGACGCCCGCGGCTTTTTGTTCCTCACGCTTTGCCGGGTCGAGCGAGGGGATGGTGAGCCGTCCCATGTCGACGATGAGGACGGGGCGGTTGAGTTGGATGTCTGCGAGAAAATCGTCGTTGAGGCGGTCGGCGATCTCGGAAGGCACAAGGTTGGGATAGAACAGTGTGGAATAGGGCGCATCGCGGTGCGACATAAGGTTTTCGCCGGGGTGGGT
>DAOTXI010000117.1:0-12988 GCA_034435475.1 Anaerolineales bacterium | reverse complement strand
CGCTTCGCCCTCGCCTGCGATGGAACCGTCCGCGGCGAACGCGTCAGCAACAGCGTGCGGCTCGTCCTGCAGCAACCCCTCCCCAGCGGAGACGTCCCTCCCGGCGCGCCGGGGCTGGTGCGCATCGGAGTCTGGGCAGTCGGCAGAGAATTACGCCTCGTCTTAAACGGACGCTTCCAATTCAGCATTAACGACCCCTACTTCCCCATCGGCACGCTTGGCGTCTTCGTCCGTTCGGCAGGCGAAACCCCGGTTGTCGTTTCGTTTTCAAATTTGGTCATTCAAGAGGTGGATTACATACTCCCTACTCCAGCCCCATAAAGGTAAGATGCTCTGTCGGGGGCTAGGCCCCCGACAGAGCATGGTTATTGTCAATTCACATTCATGAACCCGAACAACTTCCACATGCCACGCATGAACTTGTGACCGCCATCGGGATTCAAATACTGATTCGGGCACGAGCCGGGGATGACCGTGATGCCGTTGGCTTTGCACACATCCACCGCCGACTGCGAGACGCTGGTCATGCTCGCGGCGAGACCGGGCTTGGTCCCCATCATGCAGTGCATCCAGACGCGCTTCACGCCCAAATCCACGCACTGGCTGACGATTTTGTCCGTCACAGCAGGATTCGCCAGGATGAAGACCGCATCCGGCTTGGACGGCAGAGCAGCCAGGTCGGGGTAACAGGCGTCGCCCTGGAAGGAAGCGATGCGCGGGTTGACCGCAAAGACCTCGTACCCGGCATCCTTGAACTTCTGATACGCCGCATTACAGCCCGTCTCGCGCTTATCCGAAACGCCCACCACCGCGATTCTTTTCTGGGCAAGAAAATCCTGAACCATTGAGTCAAGTTTCGACATTGCATATCTCCTTTACTTGTAGAACCTACGCCCCCGCCCGGCAAAGGTTTCATTCATTCTCGATTATAGGGAGAATACTTACCCCATCAAGGTGACAAACCTCCCGATATTTTCTCTTACAAAATTTTTACGGTTCCCGGCTATAAATGGGGAAAATCCCATCTTCGGAGGCAACCATGACAGACACAGCCCCCCAACAATTCAACTTCAAGGCAGAGACCAGACAACTGCTGCACATCCTGATCCACTCGCTGTACAAGGACCGCGAGGTCTTTCTGCGCGAACTGATCTCGAACGCCTCAGACGCCATCAATCGCCTGCGCTTCGAGATGCTGACGACGCAGGATGTGCTCGACCCGAAAGCAGAACTAAAGATTCACATTAAAGCGGATAAAGACGCCCGCACGCTCACGATCACAGACACGGGCATCGGCATGACCCGCGAAGAGATCATTGACCACCTCGGCACCATTGCCCAATCCAGCGCGCGGAAATTCCTGGAGGCGGCGAAGGAGAAAAATCAGGACGCTTCGGGGATGATCGGTCAATTCGGGGTGGGGTTCTACTCGGTCTTCATGGTCGCGGAATGGGTGCGGGTCACATCCCGTTCCTTCCGCCCGGATGCGCAGGCGGTCAGTTGGTACGCCACCGGCGACGACTCGTATGAAGTAACTACGGCTGAGATGAAAGAACGCGGCACGCGGGTCGAGATCAAACTCAAGGAAGATGCGGCGGAATTCGCCGAGGAATATCGCGTCAAGAACATCGTCCACAAACATTCGGATTACATCGGCTTTCCCATTTATATCGGCACGGAAGAAAAACCGGTCAATAAACAGACATCTCTGTGGCGAACGACGCGGAATGAAATCAAAGAAGAGGATTACAAAGATTTCTACCGCCAGACCACGCTCGATTTTGAAGACCCGCTTTTGCACATCCACATGGTGACGGATGCGCCTGTGCAGTTGTACGCCCTGCTCTACCTGCCTGCCAAATCTGAACGGAATATGTTCTCGCTCCGCAAGGATGACGGCTTGAAGTTGTACTCGCGCAATATCCTGATTGACGAATACAACAAGGACCTACTCCCCGAATATCTGCGCTTCGCACAGGGCGTTGTCGACTCGGAAGACCTGCCGCTCAATGTCTCGCGTGAGACCGTACAATCAAGCGGGCTGATGCCAAAGCTGAAGAAGGTTTTGACCAATCAGGTCATCAAGGAATTGGAGTCTTTGGCGAAGAAAGATGCCGAGAAATACAACTCCTTCTGGCAGGAATTCGGCGTCTATCTCAAACAGGGAGTCGCCGCCAGCCCCGCGGATACGGAAACCATCACGCCTCTTTTACGCTTCAAGACGAATCTACAACCCGAAGCCTGGTCTTCGCTGGAAGAGTATGCTTCGCGCATGAAAGACGGACAGAAGGTCATCTATTACCTTGTGGGGGAAGATCCCAAATCCGTGCTGAGAAGCCCGCACCTTGATTCCTTCCACGCCAAAGGTTTGGAGGTGCTCCTGCTGACCGAGCCGATGGATTCGTTCATGTTGATGGGTCTGCGCAAGTTCAAGGATTACGAGTTGAAAAACGTCGCCAGGGCGGAGGCTGATGGGGAGGACCAACCCAAAGCGGGGTCTGAGGCGGAGAAGATTCCCGAAGGAGATTTCAATTCGCTGGTCGAACGCTTCAAGCAGGTCTTGGGCGAACGGGTCACAGACGTCCGCGCGAGTAAACGGCTGGTGCAGTCTGTGGCGCGGCTGGTGGATGCGGATGCGAATTCCAATCCCGATTTACAGCGCGTGTATAAATATCTCGGCAGAGAGTATGAAATCCCGAAGAAGGTTTTGGAGTTGAATCCATCGCACGAGATTTTGAAGAACCTGCTCAAACTTGAAGCGGATTCGGCGTTGGGGAATATCGTCATCGAACAGATATTCGACAGCGCCTTGCTGGTGGAGGGCATCCACCCCGACCCATCGTCCATGGCGCCGCGTGTGCAGCAATTGATCGAAGCGGCGCTGAAAAGTAAATAACATCGCGCAGGGCGCGTTCTCTTACGCGCCCGTTGGCGTTGGAGACCGCCAAATACTCAAAAAGGAGAAACCCATGAACCCAGCGCGTTTGTCGAAGGTCGAAGCGGTGATGCGGATTGTGCTCGAATTCAACGATGCCTTCAACCGGCATGACGTTCCCGGCATGATGAAGTTGACGACGGAGGATACCGTCTTCGAGAACACCGCTCCCGCGCCGGATGGGACGGTCTATTCAGGAAAAGCCGCTGTGACCCAATTTTGGGAAGGCTTCTTCCGCGAATCTCCAAACGCGCATATAGAGATCGAGGAAATCTTCGGCTTGGGGAATCATTGCGTGATGCGCTGGAAATATTCATGGGGAGAGGGGCACGTCCGCGGCGTGGATATTTTCAAGATTCGAGACGAATTGATTTGCGAAAAGCTATCGTACGTCAAGGGGTAGTTAATAATTGGTAGTGACGACTTATGGTTTTTAACAAAATAATCTCGTAATGTTGCGTAGGGCGCGTTCTCTTACGCACCCGTTGGCGTTAGAGAACGCCAACTACGCGGTTACGGTATTTATTTGTAAAACTTCATCAGTCGTCAAAGCGCGGCTAAAGGCGATTGAAGTCGCTACTACGCTGTCTGGCAATCTTGGTTGTTCTGAATAAGTCGGTCAATAAACCTTCGGGAGGATTTCAAGAAGCAAATGAATGCAGCCCAAAACTGTCGGGGGTTTTAACGCAAAGGCGCTAAGGCGCCAAAAATCGAATACCTTTGCGTCATCGCGACCTTGCGTTAAAGGACTGGAAAAATTCCACCGATACTTTTGCGTCATACCGAGCAAATACGGATACTTGTCACTATTTCCAAATCTAATAAAATCTTATAATGAATTTGACTCCACTTTGTGGACGTGGACAGTCTTCCACTGCCCGCCTGTAATTTCGAGACAATTCATCAGTAGGAGAGAAGTTCATGAATACAGCCAGGTACGTTTCAATTATCCTGATTATGGCGGCGTTGCTTTCCGCCTGCGCTTCACCAACCCCCATACCCACCGAGCCGCCTCCCCCGTCGCCGACAAATACCCCCCTCCCACCGCCAACAGAGATACCGCAGCCCACCGCCACCCCCGATCCGCTTTTGTTTCGCGACGATTTAGAGGGCAAACACGCCCAAGGCTGGTCGTGGACGAATGAAGACGATCAGTTCTATAGTTTTACAAACAACCCTGGCTGGCTTGAGATGAGCGCGCAGCCGGGCTACATCGGCGATGGAACGGTAAAAAACCTTTTGCTCCGAACCATACCGGAGGGGAATTTCGAACTGGAAACAAAAGTAAAATTTTTGCCCGAGGGGAACTTCCAGATCGCCGCGCTGGTCATCTACGAAAGCGGCCCGAACTTCGTGCAGTTCGGGCGCGCCTTCTGCGGTCCCTGCCCTGCCAGAGACGGTTTCTACTTCGACCTGTTCGTGGATGGCGTGTTCGGCGGGGAAAATTTCGCCACCTCCATTACTTCGGGAGATACCGTCTACTTGAGACTCCGTCGCGAAGGGAATTCCTATACCGGGTATGGCAGTCTCGATGGCGCAGATTGGCAGGTGATCGGCACACATCAAACCGAAATGAAGCCCCGCTTCGTTGGTCTGACAGCCGCCCAGGCAAACGGCTCCAAACCCGGTCCCGCACAGTTCGATTACTTCACGATCATTGCCTTGCCATAAACCCACATGGGCGACTCTTTTTTCAGGATTGGAGTTATTGCGTAATCAAGCGGATCGCCCCCACGCCAACAAAATAAGAAGACCTCCGCACTCAATTCGGAGGTCTTCTTTCATCTTTCTTTCCACTCCCCACCCTTCGACATAGCTCAGGGCAGGCTTTCCACATTCCCCTCTTCACCCATTCTTGCGCTGAAACTCGCTCATGAATTTCGAAAGGTCCTTCGCGCCTGACCCTAATGTACAAAAAATCTTCCGATCTGTTATATCTTTTCAACCGTCAACGCCACCAATAGCGCCTCAAATTCCTCCCTGCATTCGGGGCACATGTCGAGGTGACGTTGCACAAGCGGAAACAGATGCGCAGGGTTCTCGCCGCGCAGGTGCATTTCAGCGAATTGATCAATCAGGTCATGGACTTCGTCGCAGGAGAGTTCCTGTTCATGCGTCATGGACATCATGGCAAGCGCAACTTGCGCCTCGGTGGGTGGAGACGCTTTGCGAAATAAGCCTTGTAACCAACTTAAGAAATTTCTCATTTTCGGTTTGACATTCAACTCAGGCGATTAATTACCAAACAGGTCGAGCAATTCTTCAGGCTCGAAGCCTTCACGTTTCAGGCGGCGGCGCATCCGCAGACGGGCGTCGTGCATCATTTTGTAGAGCGCGTTGCGATTCGTGCCCATACGTTTGGCGACTTCATCCATCGGCACGCCTTTGACTCCGATGGCGGTGAGGACGGCGCGTTGACGCGGCGTAAGTTCTTCGGCAAGGATTTTTTCGACCAGCGCGGTGGCGTCTTTTCGTTCGGCTATCGCTTCGGGGCGTGGGTCGTCGGAGGCGAATCTTTCAGAGGGGATTTCGCTCGGGTCATCGCTAGATTCCAAACCATCGAGCGAGACTTCCTTCCAGCGGCGGTGACGTAGTTCGTTGAGCGCGATGCGGGTGGCAATTTTGTACATCCAGGTGGTGAACTGACTGCGACCTTCAAACGAGTCGAGTTTGTCCATCACGCGCAGGAGCGTTTCTTGGATGACATCTTCAAGGAAGGCATCAAAATGACCAGAGTCTGGGGAAAGCCAGCGGGACAAGGCTTTGGGTAAAACCCGCGCAAGCACATCATGCAAGTCTGCCAACGCGGAGTCGCGGTTTTGGGGTGAGCGTAAGTCGTGGAGCCAAGTCTGGTTGTCACGCGGCATGAGGTGATTATAGTGCATCTGACCACCAACTACAGACCACAGACCGTTATTCAACATCCGTGATAGGCGGTCTGCGGTCGTCCCGTGTAAGAACTCCACCCTGACCTGTGTCTTACCTAAAATAGATTCCATCTGGAGGCGTTATCCATGAAATTTGACGTGGCGATTATTGGCTCAGGCATTGGCGGTTCGACATTGGCAAGCGTGCTGGCGCGGCAGGGATTAAAGGTGGTCGTCTTTGAAGGTGGGACGCACCCGCGCTTCACCATCGGCGAGTCGATGATCCTTGAAACATCCGAAGCCATGCGCGCGCTGGCGGAGTTTTACGATGTGCCTGAGCTGGCGTATTACAGTTCGGAAAATTATTATCAGAATATTGGCACCCAGCACGGCGTGAAGCGGCATTTTAGTTTTGTGCATCACACCGCGGGGCAGCATGTGAACGTGGAGAAAAGTTTGCAGGCGGTGATTCCGCGTTTGCCGTATGGACATGAGATTCACATCACGCGCCAGGACTCCGATTACTTTTTGACTTCGGTGGCAACCTCATACGGCGCGACGATTTTGCAAGGCACGCTCATCAAAGATATTAACGTCAAGCCCGATGGCGTGGAAATTATCACTACGAAAGAAGTGATCTACGAATCGGAATACGTTATTGACGCAGGCGGGATGAAATCCATCCTGGCGCAGAAGGCGGGCTGGCGGCACCGCGATTGCATGTCGCATTCGCGTACGATCTTCACGCACATGATTGATGTGCCATGCTTCAACAACGCGGGACCTTCGCAAGAAGAATTTCATCATCCCTATCGTTTATCAGAGGGGACGCTCCATCACATCTTCAAAGGCGGCTGGTTGTGGGTGATTCCATTTAACAACCACCCTGATTCGACCAATCCGCTGTGCAGTGTGGGACTGCAACTCGACCCGCGCTTATATTCGCAACGTGACGACTTGACGCCCGAACAGGAATTTCGTGAGTTTATTAAACAGTTCCCTGATATTCATGCGCAATTAGAAAATGCCAAACCTGTGCGCGACTTCATGCGCATTGACCGCTTGCAATATTCCGCACATCACATTGTCGGAGATCGTTTTGCGTTGCTGGCTCATGCGGCAGGTTTCATTGACCCGTTGTACTCCAAAGGTTTGTACGTCACGCACGCCAGTATTTTCTTAATGGCGCATTTGTTGTTGAAGGCAAAGCAAACAGGCGATTATTCTGCGAATGCCTTTGCCGATCTCGAAACGATGACGCTCGGCTACATCAACATGCATGACAGGCTGGTAGCGAGTTCGTTCAAGTCGTGGAGCAATTACAAACTGTGGCAGGTCTATTCAGTGGTGTGGTTGCAGGGCGCGTATCTCGAATATCTGCGGCTCATCATGAATCGTTTCCGCGCCAACGGCGACCGCGAGAAATATCTTGAGTTCATGAAGCCGCATCGGCTAGCAGGCGGCGGCTTTGACAAGTTCTTCGAGATTCAAGAACAGATAGACGCGCTCATGGACAAGGTCAACCCCGAAGATGAAGCGGATGTGGACCGCACCGTCGCCGAAATTCGCCGCCTTTTCGACGGCTTCCCGTGGATGCCCACCACCATCCGCGCTTTGTTGCATGGCAAAAATCACCTGCCCGATAACAAATTGCGCCTCAATCTTTTGAATCGCAAAGTCGGCTTTATGGGCAGCGGCATTTACCGCGAGCATTTTTTCGGTGACGAGTCCATGCTCAATTTGTTAATCCTTGCCGCGAAAGATGAAATGAAATATTCCAAGCGCGGCATCAAGAAACAGCGTGAAACCCGCGCGCGATTATCGTGGCAGATCAAGTAATGTTCGACACGCCCCTTCGCAAGGTCAAAGATCGGGTTGGCGCTCCGCTCGCCCGAAGTCTGAGCCGCGTGTCTCCCATCACGGTCTCGCTCATCGGCTTGGTCATCGCATTGCTTGCCGCGTGGTCTGCCTATCGTCAAATCTATTTCGCCGCCTTCGCATTGTGGATTCTCAACCGCGTGCTCGATGGACTCGACGGCTTGCTGGCGCGGATGCACAACAAGCAATCAGACTTCGGCGGATACGTGGACATCCTTACCGACTTCGTCGCCTACGCCGCGCTTCCCATCGGACTGGTAGCGGGTTCGCCTTCGAACGAGCATTACCTCGCCTTAGCCTTTCTGCTCGCGTCCTTTTACATCAACACCGCCTCATGGATGTACCTCGCCGCCATTCTCGAAAAACGCTCCATGCACGGCGACGATACCCAGACCACCATCATCATGCCCGCAGGCATCATTGGCGGATTCGAAACGATCATTGCCTTTGGAGTCTTCACTCTATTCCCTGCCTATCTCACAATACTCTACATCATCTTCGCCACACTCGTTTTCATCACCATCATCCAAAGACTCATCTGGGCAAAACGAAATCTTTTGTAGACAAGTAAACAAGTACACAAGTCAATCACGTAACTTGTAACTCGTACCTTGTAACCTTCAACCTGGAACCTGACACTTGAAACTCAACCACCCCGCTCCCACCTTCACCCTCACCTCTGCCGAAGGCGAGCAAGTCTCGCTTGGCGAAGTTCTCAAAAGCGGAAACGCCCTGTTGGTCTTTCTCCGTCATCTTGGCTGAATACCCTGCCGTGAGCATGTCGCACAGTTGTGTGACCGTCAATCTGAGTTGGCAGAACTCAACACCCGCGTGTTTGTCATCTCCTTTGGAACCCTGCCTGCCGTACAACAGTGGCTCAAAGAAACCTGCGGCAATTTCACCGTTTTATTAGACCGTGATCGAACCGTCTACAACGCTTATGGGCTCGAACGCTCCTACTGGCGTTCTCGTTCTTTACGCACGCGCTGGGTATATTTCAAAGCCTGGCTTTCAGGCAAAAAGACGCACGACTCGCACGGCGACGACACATCCCAGCTCGGCGGCGATTTCATCATAGACACAAATGGCAACCTGCGCTTCATCTACCCCAGCCACGACCCCGCCGATAGACCCTCGGTAGAGAAGCTGCTTGATGTGTTGAAACAGATAAAATCTTGACGGCAGACGACTGACCGCCGACCGTAACATTTTTTTGCCGTCCACTGTCGGCGGTCAGCGGTCAACCCACTCACCACTTTCCACTATCCACTCCTATGAACACAGTTCCCTCTCACCTCGTCATCAACGCCGCCATCGAAAAGAAATTCGGCGCAAAATACAAACTCGCCAAGTCTGCGTTTTTGTGGGGCTCGGTCACACCTGATATTCCGCTGGGTTTAATTTCCATTGGGACATTCATCTATTACCGCTACTTCACTACGCAGGACGTCTCAGGCATCATGGACAAAGCCTTTGGCGAGATGTACTTCAACGACCCGTTCTGGATCGCAAGTCACAACTTCCTGCACTCGCCCACCGCGCTCCTCATCTACGCCATCCTGCTCTGGCGCTTCGTGGACAAAATCGGTTCAGGCGGACATTGGTGGCTGTCCTTCGTCTTCGGCTGTATGGTTCACTCCGTCATCGACATCCTCACCCACTACGACGACGGTCCCGTGCTCTTCTTCCCCTTCGACTGGCACACGCGTTTTTACAGTCCCGTCAGTTACTGGGACAGGGCGCACTACGCCAATGAATTTTTCTGGGTGGAGTTGGGGATCAATGTTGTGTTATTGGGGTATTTGTTTTTACCGAAGTTGATTCAACGATTTACCAAACAACAATAAAAAAAGCCCTGAACTTGAACAGTTCAGGGCTTGAAGCAATTTACGCCATTGCAGGCTCGTAGTGCAATACCAGTAATTGATCGGACTTCAAGGCAAGCTCGGCAAAAGTGCGCCCTTCGTTATCTGAAAACTCCACCTCAAACACATCAGGCGCAAGGACTTCCACCACCGTGCCGACCTGCCCCAAAGACAAATCGCGGTTTGGCAATTCCTGAGTCAAGGCGACCACATCCAGTAATTTCACTTTTTGTTTCATGGTATTTCTCCTACAACACATAACAACTTGTCAAGCGGGGCGCGGCATCACCTCGACGAATAATCCATGCCGTGCGGACAACGGCTTCATTGCCTGAATATCTTATGCGCACATCCACAACATAACGTTGACCATATTCGTCCTGTTCGCCCAATTCAGCCTCTTCATTTTGAATACCTTGAAGAATCAAGTCTCGAAGTTCATCCGCATGTTCAGAAGTTATTCCGAAAGTTGCGGCAAATACACGGGCTTTGTGTTTGCCACGCGGGTGCGTTTCGCTCAAACAATAATCGCGGAGTTTTTCAATTTCCACGACGGCTTGAACTGCATTGGGCAACTTCATGTCAAAATTATACTCCAGTCGCTTGTACAGCCCCGTCATTAGGCGCGCCACGCTGGTTGACTCAAAGATACAAACTATCACTGACGAGCGCCAATTACCATTTACCAATTACTTCTCGTCCCACCACCACTTCCGAACTAATCCCTCCTGCCGCCACAACGTCGTGATGAACCAAATCCCAGCCTGCTAAAAACTCCCTCAATGCTACAGGGCGACAACCGCCGACCCATTTTGGATTCAAATCAAAGCGTAGGTTCCAAAACGCCGTCCACGTTTTTGAGAACAGACCCTTGCCATGCGTGAGACCTGTTAAACACAGCAAGCCATTAGGCTTCAAAATGCGCCGCGCCTCCTGCAACACCGCTTCGATTTCCTCCGCCGACAAAATATCCAGGACATAATTTGAAACAAAGCGATCTGCCGAGTTGTCAGGCAAAGGCAAAGAGACATCGCCCGACGATTTCACCAACGTCACTCGCTCGCCAAATGTTGCCAAGCGGTTTTTGCTTAATTGAATCATCGTCGCGCTCACATCGCAACCCCAATACGAAGCGTTGCTCACACGCAACATCTCTTCCGCAAATCGACCCGTGCCGCAACCAAATTCCACAATCGAAGTCGCCGATTCAAAATCTGCAAAGCGGGTCAACTGCGCCAGCGTCACATCTTCGTAGTAGCCCGCACCATCCTGCTTTGCGCCCAACGCGTCGTAAAATTTTTCGGTCTCGGTTTGCGTCAGCCCGCGCGGTTTCATGCCACCACCTCAAACAAATGCTCGGCGGGCAAATTTACAAACACACGCTCGCCATGCGCGAACATCGGCGCGGGCATGGGCAGGCGCGCGCGTGTCGTCACATTGCCGATCTGCACCAGCAACTCCAACGCCTCACCGCGAAACAAACAACTCTGCACCACGCCCATCAACGAATTATCTTTTTCTTCTTTTTGAATGCGGATATGTTCTGGTCTGATGGCGAATACGCTTCGACCAACCTTTGACTCATCGTTGAGTCTGACTCTGCCCACATCCGCCGTCTCCAACCACCCGCCGCCTGATTCGCCTTCGAGAAACAGATCCACCCCGACAAATTTTGCGCTCCGCACGCACGGCGGACGATGGAACAGCGTTTCAGGTTTGTCGTACGCTGTGACTTCCCCATCCAACAAAATCGCCATACGGTCAGACATTGCCATGGCTTCGCTCAAATCGTGCGTGACGAAGATGGTGGTGATTCCCATCTCGCGTTGAATCTCACGGATCGCCGCCTGCAAATTCATCCGCACTGACGTATCCAAACTCGAGAGCGGTTCATCCAGCATCAACAACTTGGGCTGAGTCACCAATGCCCGCGCCAACGCCACACGTTGACCTTCTCCGCCAGAGAGCTGCCCCACTTTGCGCTTCTCAATGCCAGGCAAGCCGATCAAGTTCAACATGCGTTTTACTTCGGTATGAATCGTTTGAGATGAAACACCCTGCATTTTCAACCCAAAGCCGATATTCTCCTCCACATTCAAGAATGGGAAGAGATACGATTTCTGAAACATCAACACCGCCCCGCGTTTGTTCGGCTCGATGCCCAAAATAGACTCGCCATCGAAGCGGATGTCGCCGCCGTCGGGTTGTTCGATGCCTGCGATGAGTTTCAGCAATGTAGATTTGCCCGTGCCCGAAGGTCCCAGCAGGGCAACCATCTCACCATTGTTGATGGACAGGGAGAAATCTTTCAACACAGGTGCGGAGGCGTTGGGGTAGGTTTTGTGGAGGGAGGTGATGGTGATTTGGGTCATGGTGTGTTGGTGGGTGTGGTTTCTTTTCTGATAGACCGCGGACCGACCCCCACCCAGCCTCCCCCAAATTCCGCATGTAAATTTTGAATAATCATAAATGCGCTTTTGCGGAATTTGGGGGAGGTGCCCGCTAGGGCGGAGGGGGTCAATATTGCTCCCGTATCTCATTCCCATGCCGGGTCAATTCGCGGGCGGTGAAGGCGATGACGAGCACGGGCGGGAGGACGAATAGCAGGGATTTGATTCCGATGGTGGATGGGTTGCCGCCTGATGCGGCGGCGAAGAGCAAAATGGGGAGTGTGATGATCTTGCCGCCGCCGATAAGCAGGGTGAGCAGGTATTGACTCCATGAGATGAGGAAGGCGAATAATGTCGCTACCACCAAACTGGGAGTCATCATCCGCAGGGTGACGTTGACGAAGATTTGCAGAGGGCTTGCGCCAAGCGCGAGCGCCTGATGTTCAAAGTTCTCATCGTAGCGGACGAAGGCGCTGGAGAGGGTGAAGATGGTGTATGGCAGAGTCGGAATCAGATGCGCCAGCACCACGCCGAAGACTGTGCCTGCCAAGCCGAGTTGCAGGAAGAGAATGTTGAGTCCCATGCCGATTGCCAGCGGCGGGACGACCGTTGGTAAAAAGAGCAGGAGCCAAGCCAATTGCCTGCCTTTGAATTGACGCAGTCCCATCACGCGGGCGGCGGGGAAAGCGAGAAGCAACGAAAGCAGTGAAACAACGACGGCAATCGTCAAGCCATCACGCAGACCTGTCAGGGTACGCGAGTCGTTCAGGGCGCGGTCGAAGGTGGAGGTTGTCCATTCGGTGGGAAAGGGTGCAGGGAAAAACCAGCGGGTGGAGAATCCGTAGGCGATGAAAAGGAGCAGGGGCGCGATGAGGATGAGGTAGAAAATGAAGCGGAGGGAGGAGATGGTGAGTTTCTTCATGAGTGTGTCGTAGAGATTGACCGCAGACGGCGGACGGCAGAAATGAGATACGAGTTGCGAGTTACGCAATGGTCGGCGGTCGGTCGTCTGCGGTCGTGTCTTTCATTATTTATTTTCACCAAAACGGAGAC
>DAOTXI010000116.1:0-4552 GCA_034435475.1 Anaerolineales bacterium | reverse complement strand
CCGAGTTGACCGACCGCGAGACGGATGTGCTGAAATTGATCGCCAACGGGCTATCCAACAGCCAGATCGCGGAGAAACTCGTCATCAGCGAGAATACAGTAAAGGGACATGTCAGCAACATCCTCAGCAAACTACACCTGGCAGACCGCACACAAGCGGCCGTCTACGCCTGGCAGCAGGGTATTGTCAACCGTCATCAAAACGCAGTGAAGTAAGTCTTCGCCACAAAGGAATCAAAAAAGACACCGCGTTTGAAACGGTGTCTTTTTTGATTGAGGTTCGAATTACTGCCCCATTTCAGCAAGTGCCGCTTCGATCTCCTGGGCAAAGACTTCGATACCCTGCGCGCCCTGAATGACGCGGGTCTGGGTCTCGCCGTTCACTTCATAGGTGATGAGGAAGGAGGGTGTCGCCTGGATACCGGCGGCGGTGGCGTCGTTCGCATCCTGCTCGACGAGGTCGTTGTATTTTCCAGAGGACATGCAGTCATCGAAAAGGTCGCGGTCCAGTCCGATCTTGTCCACCATGAGGTCCAGTCGACGGCTGGAATACGCGCCCACATTTTCGCCGGTCTGGTTGACAAAGAGGGTATCGTGCATTTCCCAAAATTTGCCCTGGTCGCCCGCGCAATACGCAGCCTTGGCGGCATCTTCCGATTCGGGTCCGATAAACCCGCCGACTGACTTATAAACGAAGTATGCCTTGCCGGTCTCAACATATTGCTCCATCAGCGCGGCTTCCGTCCGTTCGTAAAAAACCCGGCAGTAGGGGCATTGGAAATCGGAATATTCGGTGATGGTGATCGGCGCTTCGGGGTCGCCTGCCGCATTAAAATCGGCATTCGGGCGAACGGTTTCAGGCGCGGTCACGACCGCATCCACCGGTTTGACGTTTGGGTAGATGATCAGAAACGCGACGAATAACGCACCCAGGGTGATCAAGACGATCCCAATCAGGCGGGATTGCTTTTCCTTGCGGCGCATCTGTTCCTTGCGCATCTGGCGTTTGCTCATTTCTTTGTTTTCCATGTTGCTCCTGTCGAATTAAAAAATTATTCAAATTATATGATGTAATTTACTTGTAGCGCGGCAAGAATGCCGCCGTCAAAATTTGGGTGCGCGAAATAAATCTCGCGCTGCGGGATTGTTACGGAAGCGAATTTTCCCACGGCGATATGGATTTGTCCAGAAATGGGTTAGGAGGTTCTTAACTTACCCTTCGCGCAGGCGCGCATCCACCCACATGGTCATCGTTTTGAAGACTTCCGCTTTTTCAAGATCATTATGCAGTTCATGGTATCCCCCCTCCCAAAGCACCAGCGTGCAATGATCCTTTAACGCTCCAGCAAATTCGGTACTGCTGGAGGGATAGGCAATATTATCGCTTTTGCCGTGCAGGAGCAGCAAAGGCAGGGGGAATTCTGCGGCGTGGTCCAGCGTCCATTTTGTAACGCCCAGCATGACCTTGCCAAAACCGAGCGAGATTTTGTCATGCACCAATGGATCCTGGTTGTATTTTTCCACCACAGCGGCATCCCGTGAAATTCCGGCAGAGTCCAACCCGCTGGGAAGCGTGGAATTCGGAAGCAGGGAGCCGAGGAGTTTGGCCATGAATATCTTGACAGGCTGCTTTTCCAGCGAGGTATGCAGACCGGGGCTGGTGGCAATGACGCCTTTCAAATCCGGCTTGCGCTTTAAGCCGTAATGCAACACAAGGATACCGCCCAGGCTGTGTCCATAAAGCAGGACTGGCAGACCGGGATATCGCGTCCGCGCCTGTTCCAAAAGCAGGTCAATATCCCGCAGGAAATCTTCGATGGAGGAGATGTGCCCACGGATGCCGCCCGAACGCCCATGCCCGCGATGGTCGAAACCGAAGAGGATGTAGCCTTCCTTTCCAAAGGCTTCCGCTACATGAGCGTAGCGTTCGCTATGTTCGCCAAGCCCATGCACGAGACAGATCACAGCCCGCGGGGAGACCACGGGTGGTTCCCACACCTGCGCATAAAGATCGGTGCCATCAAATGCCTTCCATCTGAATTCCTGATGCTTCATATCACGCTCCCAGTTTTATTCGAAACTCGCAGTGCTGCCCGCCTGCGGCTTTGCAATGTTGTTCTTCAATATCGTGTTCTTCACCGGTCGCCCAAAACAGGCATTCGCGGATCAAACCGAGGGTGACAAAACAGATCGGCGAACCGTCGCTCTGATTGACAGCACCCGGCGAGGCATAATCCACAAAAAGCAGGTCGGGGTGCTCATTATGGACGACGGCATTGCCGTTATCCACGCCGAGCCTGCCTGCAAGCAGTTCAAGCGCGGGTTTGCGTCGCGCCGCCTTTGGAAACCCGCGGACCAACGCAGAACGTGCCTTTGACTGAAGGGGCGCATCGTTCTGGAGAGACTCCCAAAGTTTTGAGCCGATTCGCAACAGGATGCCCCGCGCCCCGCGTCCGTAATAAGCCCGCAACGCCGATTGCAATCCGGCATACGCCTCTGCTGCCTGTGTCTCGTTCATTGCTACAAAGAATTCCGGCTTGTGCCAGCGATCTGATAAGCCTGAATTCGAAAGCACGCCCTGGTAGGTTTCAGCGCCGATCTCAACCGAAAGAGTCTGGACAAAGCGAAACATAAAGCGGGGCGATAACCCGGCGGGTTTCATGATTCACTCCCATTCGAATAAACCAACACAGGAAAGGATTCGCCCGTGCGAACAAAGCCAAGTTTTCGATACAACATCAACGACGCGATATTATCACCCTGGGTATTGACGGAAAGCCTCCCGGCTCCCAACGTCCCTGAGTTTTGAATTAAGTCATGCACCAGTGTGGATCCCACCCCCCTGCCCTGCGCCTCAACCCGGACCCCAAGCCTGGCGAGGTGCGCCCCAAACGGATTCCCCGTACTGATCTGGTAGCCGATAATACCGTTCCCATCTTCCGCCACGGTCGCCCAAATGGATTGATTCCGCGCGCGCTGGATCGTATCCTCTGAGTTATGCCAGAACGCGCCAAATGCCTCGCGGTCCACCTGCGCCACATCTCCCAGGTCCGACTCGCGCATGGGACGAATCCGAACATGCTGTGCCAGTTTGTGCGGGGTATAGTTTTCGATATTCAGTTCCAGCATGACAATATTGAATTTCGGCTCGAAGCCGCTTTCAAGCAGCAGGGATTGAAACCATTGCTTCATGACAATGGAAGCCACGCTGGCATTTGAGTTGGAGGAAAAAATTTCAGCGCGGGCAACGCTCCACAAGGCAGACCAGGCTTCCAATCCCGAAAGATGCGGGGCAAAGGTAAAGAGGCGAATCCACGCCACATCCGCAGGATCCTCCGGGCAAGCCAGGGCAGCCGCCACTGTGGCGTGATCCTCCAACGCCCAAAAGTTACGCTCGCCGATCCATTCGAGAGCGGGACGCCAGTCGAGATGGCGATGTGTATTCGATTCTTGAAAAGCAAGGCTTGAAATCTGGCGTTGATCCCCCGCGCCAGCGCGGCGAGTCTGTGGACGGACGTTGATCATTTGATAAACCGTACGATGAATTTCATGATACGTTCGAAAAAGGTCGGGTTTTCTTTTGCGTCATAAGAACCGATCATCTTGAATGCCGCTTCGGATATCTTACCGGTCTTGAGTTGCAGGGTCGCGGAGGATTTCTTGACCATGGCGCGTAAATCGCCCTCGCCTGCCTGGTCGAATAATTCCGCCGACCGGTCGTAGAGGGCAATGGCTTCATCATAACGATTAAGGGCTTCGAGAGCGGCGGCTTGATTCCCCAATGCCATGACGTGTCGTTTATGGTCGTTTGCGCCCGCAAAAACGGCATCGGTATCGAGAGCGGCGTCGAGGGCTTCCTGGGCTTTTCCGGCTTGCAATAAAGCCACACTCAGGTTGTTGCGTGATTCTGCCGCGGACAGACCCGCCCGTCCGAGCGTATAACCTTCCGCTGCCTGCCTGAAATAGTCGGCGGCTTCGTCGAAGTTTTTTTGGGCAAATGCCTGTTTGCCTTTTGCGTCGAGTTGGGAGGGTTCCATAATGATTATAGTATTGTCTTTGAGAATCTATTTTAACCGCGAAGGATTTACCGGGGTGCAGGCTGAAGTTTGCGGCACAACTCACAAACTGAAGTTTGTAGTACGACTGCGCCATGCATCAAAGTGTGATGTCGAGCAGTCCCTCCGCCACCGAGCGGAGTTTGTCGCGGGACATGCTGGAAAGTTTCATGGCAAGTTCGAGGTAGGGCAGGTTGACGGGCTGGCAGACGAAATCCTTCAATTCGGCGGGAAGGTCCATGAATTTTTGCATGGCTTGCTGACCAGACATCCACTCGCCGACGGGTCCGCTCTGGTCGAAGAAGGTTTCGATGCGGCTGCCCATCACAGCAAGGATGATCTCCAATTCGGGCACGGATACGATCTTCTCGCCGAGTTCGTAGGCTTTCAAGCGGGGCTGAGAGATTCCGGTTTCGGCGGATAAATGCCGAATGGACATGTTGGCATTGGTGCGCTCCTGCCGGATCAACGCGCCGATCATGCGGTGCCGCAGGGCGA
>DAOTXI010000115.1:0-6088 GCA_034435475.1 Anaerolineales bacterium | reverse complement strand
TGCTGAGGATCTGGCGCACGCGGGAACTGTCGCCCCGAACGGGGGGCAATCCCTTTGGCGCGTCAAGCGAAAGCGCAACCGGTTTGTTATCCGCCTGTGAACGCCTCAAAACTTCGGCAATAACTTCCTCGGCGATCTCATACAGGTTGACCGAGCCCTCCTCCAATTTCACGCGTCCCGATTCGATCCGGGAAATATCCAGCAGGTCGCTGACCAAAATACTCAAACGCTCGATGTTGTTACGCACTACATCGAGGAAGTGCATCTGATTTTCGTTCAAGCTGCCAGCCGCGCCCATGGTGAGAATGTCCACATAGCCTTTGATGGCAGTCATGGGGGTGCGCAGTTCATGGCTGACGGTCGCCACAAATTCGGATTTGAGGCGATCCACTTCCACTTCGCGGGTGATGTCGCGGAAGATGGAAACAGTACCAAGGAAATCATGCACCAGAATCACCGGGGCAAGATGGATCAGGACAATGCGCCCATTTTCGAGTTCCAATTGCTCGGAATACATCTCACCGGATTCATAGGTGGCTGCGTCTGAGGACCAGCGCCGGATGGTCTTGATCCATTCGAACGATGAACTGCCGAAAAGCCCGGCAAATCCTTCGAGAGATTTTCCGACCAGTTGTGCCTCTCCCACACCAAGAACGCGCATGATGGAAGAGTTGACGAAGGAGATGTTATTGTCGGCGCCGGTGACCAGCACACCGTCCGCGACGGCTTCAAGGATGGCTTGTGAGCGGCTTGATTCGACCTGTTCCTTGCGCAGCATCAAGCCAAGACGTTCCGCCTGGTCGCGGATCAGTTCATACAAGCGGGCATTGTTGATTGCCACCGCCACCTGCCCCGCAATCGCCGTCACCAGATTAAGCAGTTCGGCGCTAAAGAAATCTTTCGAGCGATGGAAGACCATCAGAACACCGATGGCATCCTCTCCCACCGACATGGGAACGGCAATGGCGCTGCGATGGTCCTGACCGGTGGCTGTGCTTCTCACCCAGCGCGGATCATCGAACAGGTCGCCGATCAAGACCGGTTCGCGCTGTTTGACGACCCAGCCCGCCAGCCCTTCGCCGATCTTGAGCGTGAAGCCCTTGTTCGAGGAGGTGGAACGATCCGAAAGATAGCCATACCCGGCTCGGTAATGCAAAAGGTTGTCTTCGGCATGAACCAGCAGGATCGTTCCCTGTTCGGCGCCGGTGGCGTCGTTGAGAAGCGACAGGGTCCGGTTCAGGGCGCGGTCAAGGTCGAGACTCGAAGACACCTCAGTCAAAATGCGCAGAAGGGTATCGGTATTTTGTTTTTCACGCTGCAACTGCCCGGTGCGTTCCATAACGCGCACTTCCAGTTCGGAGGCAAGGGATTGAATCTCGTTAAAGAGCCGTCCGTTCTGGATGGCAACAATCGCCTGGTTTGCAAGTGTGCCGAGCAATTGCGCATCTTCATCAGTGTAGACATCCGGCTTGTAACTCTGGGCAGAAAGCATTCCCAGCGATTTTCCTCCGAGTGTCATCGGCACTGCAAGAATCGATTTGGTAACCTCGTCGTCATCCCCCGCTTCAAGAAAACCGCCATTCGATTTTGATGCGTCGGCAATCAGTACGGGTTTCCCGGATGCGATCACATCGCTGCTGAGTCCTTTTCCAAATGGAACGCGCTCACCGGGCAGGCGTTTGCCGCGATCATACAGATACACCGCGTCAATCTCATTCGCGGATTGGTCCAACAATGTTATGACCAGTGAATCCAGCGGCATGAACCGTTCTGCGGCGCGATGGACAGAGGCGTAAATCTCCTCGGGGTTGAGGCTGGCGCTGACGAGCGAACTGGTTTCGTTGAGTACGGCAAAACGGTCCGCCATGCGCACAGAAGATTGGTAAAGGCGGGCGTTTTCCATCGCGATGCTCGCTTGATTGGTGATGGTGCGCGCAACCTCAAGTTCATTGATCCCAAAACGCGACTCTCCAAAAAGTTGAACAAATACAAGTGCGGTCAGGGTCTTTCCCGAAACGAGGGGAAGAATCAGCAATGCCCTGGCATTTTCGCCGAGCATTTCAAGCAGGGAATGCAGGTCAGGTTCATTGCGGACATCGTCCGTATTGAAAATGCCAAGTGATTCCCGCAACCGGCTGAAGATCGGCGCATCCGGTAGGACCCGCGGCAGTTTCGCACGAATGCGGGGTGTGGAATACTTCCACAAGTTTTGACCGCGTTCGAAAGCGACAATAGAAACACGGCTCGCGCCCAAACCCTGAACTAATTCCTCGGCTGTAGCCGTCAGAATCTGGTCTGTATCCAATGAGCGGGTCAAGGTGGAAGTAAAGCGGTTGAGGGCGGTCAGGCGCTGCGAGCGTTGATCAAGTTCGGTGGCGCGTTTGACGCTATCTTCGAAAAGGCGGGAATTGTCGAGGGAGATCGCCGCCTGACTGGCAAAGGTAAGTCCCGCCTGAATCTGTTCGCGGGTGTAATAATTCGCCTGCCATTTTTCAACCGCCAGAACGCCCAACAATTCGTTCTTGTAACTGAGGGGA
The DNA here is from genome assembly GCA_034435475.1 of Anaerolineales bacterium. Taxonomy (GTDB): domain Bacteria; phylum Chloroflexota; class Anaerolineae; order Anaerolineales; family Villigracilaceae; genus Villigracilis. The sequence goes on along the minus strand of DAOTXI010000115.1, from coordinate 3,551 downwards.
ATGCCCAGCCAGGAAAGCCGGGGCGATTCGACCGGGATGAAGCGCGGGTCTTCGCGCACATCCTTGACGAGAATGGGCTGGTTCGTGTGAGCCAGTTCCCTAAAGAGGGCGCTGTCTGTAACAGATACGGACAAACCCTGTCTTTCTTCGACATCCGAAAAACCACGCGTGGATACCACCGTCAGGCGGTCTTTATCCCGCAGCCATAATGCCGCAGTATCGAACGGGAGGATGGGGCTGAGTTGGTCGAGAAGCGAATGAATAAGCTGCTCTGTGCTCAGGCTGGTATTCAGTGAAGCGGAGGCGTTGTTCAATGCCTGCAAGTGCCCTGCGCGTTCCTGCGAGGTTTGTACAAGACGCATATTATCCAGCGAGAGCGCCACCTGCTGGGCAAGTGAAGTCAGCAGGGTTTCATCCTCCTCACGAAACGCCCCGGCTGTATTGAAGTTATCCAATACAAGCAAACCGAGGCTTTGTTCCCCTGTCACAATGGGAACAAGAAGGGAGGAAACCGGGAGGCGTCCGCCGGTTGCCTGGCGGTAATTTGCAAGGTTATCGGTGCCGAAGTTGTAATCGCGCGGGAAGTTAATTTCATCCACCCGGCGCGCTTTTCGGTTCATGAATACATTACCCGGCAGGGCTTCGCCAATTCGGTAGTTGATCTTCATCATACTGTCGTTATCGGCATAACCCGAAACGGCGCGCGGAACGAGTCCTTCGTCATTCAAGTTCCACAGAAGCGCCACCCCCGCATGAGCATGGGGAATCACCCGTCGCGCGCTTTCAAGAAGCGAATCAAGCACGGCATCGGCATCCATGCCAGAGAGTCCGCGGCTGAATTCGAGCAGGAGATTTACTTCGTCCAACCGACGGCGGGTTTGGTTGAGCAGGTAAATGTTTTGCAGGATGACGGAGGTCTGTTGCGAGACCTGGGAATAAACATGGCGGTCCTCCTCTGTGAAGGAGGGCATCGGCTCGGGACTCGACGCAAGCATGGCGGCGACAGGTTTATTCTCCACAAGGATGGGCAGGCAGATCACGCCTTTTGCCCTCAATGCGGTCAGCAAGGAGGCATCGCGCCATTCTTCGTCTTCGTCCAGGTTGGGGATGAGGATGTTCTGCCCATTTTGCAGGCACGCGCGCAACGGGTTGCGTTGACCGTACAACGCCTCGACATTGATGGACCGGGGCAGACTGCCCATCACATGCAACAGACGCGACCCATCGGCAGTCTTTTCGGCGATGATCGCAACCGACATACCGAGTTGTGTGAGCGTCTCGCGCCCCAAGGCAGAGAGCGCCGACCCAGCCTCCAGTTGACGGCTGACGGATTCGGTGATCGCCAGCCCCGCGCGGACCCGTTGGGCGCGGCGGTCAAGGTTGTGAAGGGCAATCGTCTGCTCGAGGTCTTTTCGCAGCAAGACGGGCAGGTCGTCCTTCGCCATGTCTATTAATCGCTGCTGACGATCGAAGGCAGACGAAAGCGAATCGATGCGCGAACGCAGGTCGTTTTGCCGCAGCGTGTTGCCAATGACCTGCGCCGCCTGCGCAGAAAAAACCTCCACCGCTTCAATGGCGGCCTTGTCGGGACGCAGCCCGTCTGAGGGATCGTCAAGGCTTATTAACCCGATCACATTGCCTTCATGGTCTTCGAGCGGAACAAGCAGGAAATCATCCGGGTTCCAGTTGTTTGCGCTGCCACCGGTTGGCTGGGCGTAAACATCCACCGTAAGGTGATGCACATCGGGCGGGATGATCGGCGTTTGGTCGGCGGGGATGAAATAGGAATGGCTGATCTTGAACTCCGGGCGCATCAATTGCTGGATGCTGGAAAGAGACTGTTTGCGCGAAGAAAGTTCGTTCCAGGCTTCCTGGGTAAGTCCCGCCGATGTCACCCGGCGCAGGTGTCCCGCCTCCTGTTCCACCATACTGATCAGCACCACCCTGAAGGGCGTTGCATCTCGAATGCCTTTGGCAACCATATGAAGCGCCTGGTCGAGGGGCTGGTCATGCCCCAGGTTATGGCTGACATCCGTCAGGCGCACAAGGGTTTCGGCGCGACGGCGCATCAACTCGCTGTGCTGTTTTTCCACCTGATATCGGTTGGCGTTGTTTATGGCAATACCCGCCTGTATGGCGAGCATTTTCAACAATTCCACCACTTCAGGCGCGAAGAAAGCCGGGCGGTTGGAATGAACGCCAATCACCCCCAGCGAACGGGATTGAAAAAGGATCGGCAAAAGGATCGCCGACCGCGCATTCTCGTGCGGCGGAAGAATCGCATCTGCCATAAAATCATTGATGACGAGAATCTCCCCACTTCGAATCGCATTCAACTCAGATGTGGTGATAGCAGATGAACGTTCGCAGCCGGCTTTTGCAATAATGCCCGACTCAAGCGATGCGCCCTGGTCTACCAGGATGATCGAACAACAATCCGCGCCGGAGAAGCGAATTGTCTCCTCCCGCAGGATATTGAGCAGGTGCTTGACATCCAACGAAGAGACCATCTCGCGATTGACTCGTGTGATGATCTCAAGTTGTCCCACCCTTTTGCGGAGGCGTTCATCGGTTTGGGATAGTAAAGCCGCCGACTCGACCGCCGCCGCGAGTTGCCCCGCCGCAGTGGAGACAGCTTGCAAGTCAGAGGAATTGAATTGATCGGTCTTTTTACTGCCAAGCAACAACTCGCCCACGCTTCGGTCGCGGACGACGAGCGGGACGACCATCGCTGATTCGACGGAGAGCGCCGCCGCCAGCGGACGATATGCCGGTAATATCCGCCGGTCTGCGCTCAGGTTGCTCGAAAGGAAGGCGCGTTTACTTCCCGACACTGTGTAGCGGTATTGCGGGTCGTCGAAGTAAATTTGAAGGAACGAATCACCGACATCCGGCGAAACCCCGTACATGGATTCCCTGTTCAGGATCAACATCCCGCGGGTTTCATCGAGCAGGAAGACCCCGCCTGTGTCGGCGTTGAAAAGACGCGCCAGATCGCGCACCGAATATTTCATGATCTCATCGAGCGTGGCAGAGGAAGCGGCCAGGCTGGCAATACGTCGCAGCGCGTCGGCGCGTTGGGTGCGCGCCCGGGCCTGCTGAACCAGCAGGACATTTTCAAGGATCGAAGCCGCCTGGCTGGCGACAATGCCCATCAGGCGAATCTCTTCGGCGCTGAAAGCGGTCACACCCCGGGAGTGATGCCCCACTTGCAGAAAGCCGAGCATCCGTCCCGAAGAAAGAAGCGGGGTCAGGGCAACATCGCGCAAACTGGCTGCGGTGGCAATATCCTTCAAGCCAAGCGCCCCCCAGGATTCATCGCTCATTGCATTAGTGGTAATGATCGGCTGGCGGTTTTCGAGTAATTTTTCGGCAGGGCTGTCCACGCTAATGGTGGTGCGATAGATTTCAACAAAATGGGCGGGCAGACCCCGAAATGGATTCTTCGCCTCAAGCGTCCGTTTGCCTTCATCGTACAGCAAAAAGCCGATGATCTCCGCCTGAAAGAGCGGGGCAACGCTTTCGACCAGACGCGCAACCACATCCTGCCC
>DAOTXI010000114.1:0-3296 GCA_034435475.1 Anaerolineales bacterium | reverse complement strand
TCCCTTCAAGGAAAAATTAGTGAGTCATCGGTGGAGGTTGAAGAACAATATTCGCAGGCTCACGCGGAATTGAAAGTGGTTGCGGCGAAACTCGCGGAACTCGAAGCGGGGGAGTTGCAGGAACAGGTCTCGTATTGGACGACGCGCGCGGCAGTGGCAGAGGGCAGCCTGAGCGCGGCGCAAAATAAATTGAAGGAACGCGGCGATGATATTTCACGCCTCGATTCGCGCCGTGTCGAATTGGCGAATCGCCTGACCGAGTTGGATGGCGGCTTGCATAGTTTGGATGCCGAGAAGGCGGCGCTGCGTGAACGTGAGTCGGCGTTGAATGTGCAGATCGAAGACCAGCGCATTCAGATCGAACCGGCAGAGAAAGAACTTGCCGCCGCCGAACAGGAAGAAGCGCGTTTGCAGGAATTGGAAAACAACGCCCAACGCGGGTTCGCGAATGCGGAACGTTTGTTGGGGCAGGTGCAGTTGGAGCAAACCCGCAAGCAGGAAGCGCTCGATAATTTACAGCAAAAGATCACCGACGATTTTGGTCTGGTGATGTTCGAATATGCCGCTGATATGACGGGACCCGTGCCGTTGCCCATCGAAGGCATGGTGGAGCAGTTGCCCATCGTCACCGAACTCGCGCCGGATCTGGAAGAACAGTTAACTCACAACCGCGCTCAACTGCGCCGTATGGGTGCCATCAACCCCGATGCAAAGGCGGAGTATGAGCAGGAAAAAGAACGCTATGAGTTCATGAAGACTCAAGTGGAAGACCTGCACAAAGCCCAGGCGGATTTGAAGCAGGTGGTGGCGGAACTCGATGAGTTGACCAAACAGGAATTTGTGAAGACTTTCGACGCCGTGGATAAGCAATTCCGCGAGACGTTCGTGCGTTTGTTCGGCGGCGGCTCGGCGCGTTTGGCGTTGACCGACCCCGAGAATTTAGTCGAGACTGGTATTGAAATTGAAGCCCGCCTGCCGGGACGACGTGAGCAAGGCTTGGCGTTGCTCTCCGGCGGTGAACGTAGTTTGACGGCTATCGCGTTGGTGTTCGCTTTGTTGAAGGTTTCACCCACACCCGTCTGTGTAATGGACGAAGTGGACGCGATGCTCGACGAAGCCAACGTGGGACGCTTCCGTGACCTGCTGGTGGACTTGAGCAAGGATACGCAGTTCATCGTTATTACCCATAACCGCAATACGGTTCAGGCGGCTGATGTCATCTACGGCGTGACGATGGGACGCGACTCGGCGAGTCAGGTGATCAGTTTGAGACTCGATCAGGTCACGGATGATATGTTGAAACGCGGGTAGGACGATTGACCGCGGACGATAGACGATGGAAAGCCCTGTCCCAGTTTGTGGGGCGGGGCTTTTTGTTGAGGGAGAGGATATAATTGATTATCTGTTAGGCTAAAATGAAAAAAATGGGAGTTTGTAATGGCATATTTTGTTAATCTTTTCTCGCCAGAAACATATGAAGCATTTACAAAATCTGGAAAACAAATTTCTGGATTTAGATTACGACAATTGAATGCTGCCAACCGCGTTAAAGTGGGAGATAAGTTAATTTGTTACATGACAAAATTGTCTCGATGGGTTGGAGTTTTGGAAGTCACAAGTAAATATTTTCAAGATAGTAGTCCGATTTTCTACCCAGCAGACGACCCATTTGTTATTCGGTTTAAAGTAGAACCAATAGCATGGCTTCCAAAGGAAAAGGCGCTACCCATACGTGATAGCGAAATTTGGGATACTCTTAGTTTTACAAAAGGTTACGATATAAATTCTTCTTTCTGGACTGGAAAATTAAGAAATAGTCTTAATCCACTCGATGAGAAAGATGGGAAATTTCTTGAACAAACGATTTTGGCACAAGTTAATAATGATAAGACTTTTGAAATCAATGAGCAGGAATATGAAAAACTTATAACTCATAAGGTGCGTCGTGCGGATAAAGTAGTATCTGTCTCGGTTCCGCAAGAAAAGGATAACGAGATACAACCTCCCCAAATAGATGTTCGAGAATCCATTAAGATGCAGGCTTTACTCGCCAAAATAGGTGCTCAAATGGGGATGAAAATATGGATACCTAGAAATGATAGGACGGCGGTAGTTTCAGAATGGAAGGGTGACCCAAGTTCAGTTTTGGAAATATTGCCACTCAACTATGATGAAACTACACTAAAGACTATCGAACAAATTGATATTTTATGGCTAAAAGGACGTTCAATTGTTCGTGCTTTCGAAGTTGAACACACAACATCTATTTATTCGGGTATTTTGAGAATGGCGGACCTATTAGCATTGCAACCAAATATGGATATTAAGTTGCACATTGTTGCTCCTGATGAACGAAGGGAGAAAGTCTTTCAAGAGTTACGTCGTCCAGTGTTTTCATTGCTTGAGCGTGGACCACTTTCAGAAAGCTGTACTTACTTAGGTTATGAGAGCGTTATTGAAATTTCAAAAGAAAAACATTTGTCACACTTGTCTGATAGTGTTCTTGATGAATATGCCGAACCCGCAGATGAATAAAATTGGTCACGGGTATAAAAGAAGAAATCTTCAATGACAATCACCCACCGTTCTTTCCTGCACGACCAAGACAAGCAATTGATGATCGACTTAGCTGGTCGATTCCAAACAGAACACCTGCATGTGGTTGACTTGCCGTATCGGCTGAGTTCGTGGGGGCTGGACGATAAGGAAAACGTCCGCTTGTGGTTGGATGGAGAAAATCTTGTCGCCTGGGCGGTGCTGCAAAGTCCGTTTTGGGGGATCGATTATGCCTGCCATGCTGAATATCAAGCCAGCCTGTTCAAGGAAATCCTTGTATGGGCAGATGAACGCGCTCGGGCGGTGACCGGTACGCCGTACGAGCGTTCGGCTTGGTTTGTCAACGTATTCTCGGGGCAAGAGTCTCGCAAAAAAGACTTGGAGGCGATGGGCTTTGCCAGTCAATCGGATGTGGGCGAGGATTCATGGTCGAAGGTGTTCATGAAGCTTTCACCTGAGCCTAATCTATACGAGCCGCCTGCCGGGTTTACTGTCCGCCCGTTGGGTGGGGACGTAGAGAAGTATGTGGCGTTGCATCAGTCCGTGTTTGAGAGCAAGAACATGACTCTCGAATGGCGCAGGCGGACGCTGCAAAGTCCGCTTTACAGACCGGAGCTGGACCTCGTGGTCGAGTCACCTACGGGTGAGTTGGCGGCGTTTTGCATTTGCTGGTTCAACGAGAAATTGTCGTCAGGTCAGGTCGAGCCGTTGGGTGTGCATGCGGATTATCGTCAACTCGG
>DAOTXI010000113.1:0-1561 GCA_034435475.1 Anaerolineales bacterium | reverse complement strand
TTGTGTTGAACGGGAATGTCGAATTCTGGCAGGTGACAAACAATATCGTTCGTGACAGTAACAATATCGGCATTGACATTATCGGCTTTGAAGGCACCGCCCCCTCCAACGACCAGGCGCGCGACGGTTTGATTGCGTATAATGACGTATACAACATCACCTCCGCAGGCAACGTGGCGTATGGCAACGACCGCTCCGCAGGCTGCATCTACGTGGACGGCGGCACGCGCATCACCATCGAATACAATAAGGCGCATAACTGCAATCTCGGCGTCGAGATCGCCAGCGAGCATAGCGGCACCGCCACCTCCTATGTGACCGTGCGCAACAACTTCATCTACGATAACACAGACGTTGGCTTGGGCATGGGCGGTTACGATAACAATCGCGGCTCCACAGAGAACTGTGTGATCGTGAATAACACGTTCTACAACAATGCCAGCATCAGCGGCGCGTGGGGCAGCGAGTTGTACATCCAGTATGACACACGCAACAACATCATCCGCAATAACATCTTCCACGCCAAGAGTGGGATGCCGTACATCCTCAGTTGGAGTCCCGTCATGACCAACAACGTGATGAACAACAACTTGTTCTACAACGGCACGAACTGGCAATGGAAGAACGTGAACTACACCACGTTCAGCGCGTATCAATCAGGCACAGGCAACGACGCAAACAGCCTGAACAACGTCAACCCGTCCTTTGTGAACGCGGCTTCGGGTGATTTGCACCTGAACGCAGGCTCTCCCGCCATCAACGCGGGCGTGGTGATTACTGAAGCAGGCAGTTTCGATATTGACGGACAGGCTCGCTTGCAGGGCGCTTCCATTGATATGGGAGCAGACGAAAGAGAATAATACATCAGGACTTACGCAAAATTCCCAAAATTTGACCGCTGACCAGCGACCACAGCCGTCAGCGGTCAAAAGCCAAATAACGAATGATTTTGCGTAAGTCCAACAACCTACAACCTTCAACCTTCAAACCTTCACCCAAGGAGCCCCCATGCCCAAAATCACTTTCATCGGCGCAGGCAGCACCGTCTTCGCCAAAAACCTACTCGCAGATATTCTCGCTTTTCCCGAACTGGCGAACTCCACCATCAGCCTGATGGACATTGACCCTGTGCGCCTCAAAACGACCGAGATCGTGGCGCACAAGATCGCGGACTTCTTCGGCGCGAAACCGAAGATCGAAGCCACGCTCGACCGCCGCGCCGCACTCGATGGCGCGGACTATGCCATCAGCATGTTCCAGGTCGGAGGCTACAAACCCAGCACCGTCATTGATTTTGAAATTCCCAAGAAATACGGCATCAAACAAACCATCGCCGATACGCTTGGCATCGGCGGCATCATGCGCGGACTACGCACCATCCCCGTTTTTCTCGACATCTGCAAAGACATGGAAGAAGTCTGCCCCGATGTGACCTTCCTGCAATATGTCAACCCGATGGCGATGAACACCTGGGCGATCAACAAAGCCAGCAAAATTAAAACCGTTGGCTTATGTCACAGCGTGCAAGGGACAGCCGAAGTTCTCGCCGCAGATATTGGCG
>DAOTXI010000112.1:0-1630 GCA_034435475.1 Anaerolineales bacterium | reverse complement strand
TTTCGGCATGTATGCAATCGTGAATCCCAGCGGCAGGCGGCGAAATAAAATTTGCGCGCCGATATTCCCAAAAATAATGCGGACGGGTCTCCAACCAAAATCTTTTTTTAGTTCACCCCACTCGCCCATCTGCAAGAGATGCGCGTCGGGGAATTTCGTCAGGAATTGATTCCATTCAGCAAGCGTCACGTCGGTCATGATTGCACCGAACCGGAGGGCAGGAAATGGTTGATGGTCTGAATCAGGTCAGAGGTGCGGGAGTGAAGCGCGAGGTCTGAGAGTGTATCCAAGGTTTGAGCAAGTGCGGCGCCGTCCACATGTTCCTCTTTCGACATGCGGAAAATTTCCGAGTGTTGGGTACGTTCAAAATCCACGCCGTCTTCGAGCAGGTCTTCGCGCAGTTTTTCGCCGGGACGAATGCCGGTGATTTGAATGTCAATGTCGCGATAGGGTTCGAGACCGGAGAGACGAATGAGGTCTTCGGCGAGATCGAGGATGCGAACCTGCTCGCCCATGTTGAGCATAAAAACCTCGCCGCCTGCGCCCATGCAGGCGGCTTGCAAAACGAGATGCACGGATTCGGGGATGATCATGAAATAGCGATACATTTCAGGATGCGTGATGGTGACAGGTCCGCCGCGCGCGATTTGATTTTTGAAGGTGCGCACGACGCTGCCGCGACTGCCAAGCACATTGCCAAAACGGACAACGGAATACGGCAAATTGTTGCGCTGCGCCGCGTCGAGGACGGTGAGTTCGGCAAGACGCTTGGTCGCGCCCATCACACTGACCGGGCGCACGGCTTTATCGGTGGAGATGAGCACGAGTCTTTCCACGCCATGACTGACCGCTGTTTCGACGACGTTCTTCGTGCCGAGTACATTGTTCGTGACCGCCTCTTCAACGTTGGCTTCCATGAGCGGAACATGCTTATGCGCCGCCGCATGAAAGACGACTTGCGGTTTGTGCTGGTTGAAAACTTTTTCAATGCGATTCAAGTCGCGGACATCGGCAATGACGGCTTGCAGATTGAGTGAAGGAAAATCGTTCTTGAGTTCTTGCAAGGCTTCAAAAATGCTGTTCTCACCGTGACCAAGCAAGACAAGTTCGGTCGGGTTCCAGCGCGCGAGTTGACGACAAAGTTCGCTGCCAATCGAGCCGCCCGCGCCGGTAACAAGAATGCGTTTGCCGCCGAGAGTCGCGCCGATAAGAGGGTCATTGATTTTGGCGGGTTCGCGGCGCAGAAGGTCGGTGATGTCCACTTCGCGCAGACGGTTGACGCTGACCTTGCCGCCGAGCAATTCATAAAAGCCGGGAATAATGCGCGAGGTGATTCCACGCTTGCGGCATTCGTCGTTGACGAGGCGGATGATATGTCCCGGCGCAGAAGGAATGGCGATGACGACTTCATTCACTTGTTTAGCGTCGAGTGTCTTTGCCAGTTGATCGATCTTGCCGATGACGGTCACGCCGTAGATGTTGTGATTTTGCTTGGCGGGGTCATCATCAAGGAATCCCACAGGAATGAGGTTGAGTTGAGAAGACTTCTGCAACTCGCGCACCACGAGCGCGCCCGCGTCGCCTGCGCCGAGGATGAGCGCGTGACGGGTTTTCGCATTCGTCTGCACCG
>DAOTXI010000111.1:0-4683 GCA_034435475.1 Anaerolineales bacterium | reverse complement strand
GGAGAAACTCATGCCGCGCATCCTCGAAGCGAACCGCAAAGAGATCTTCCACCGCGAGATCATGAACGAGATGGGCGCAATGGGCTTCCTCGGCTCGACCATTCCCGAAGAATACGGCGGCGCAGGCTTGAATCATGTTGCTTACGGACTCATCGCCCGCGAAGTGGAACGCGTGGACAGCGGCTATCGTTCCGCCATGAGCGTGCAAAGTTCACTGGTGATGTATCCGATCTTCACTTATGGGACGGAGGAACAAAGGAAAAAGTATCTACCTAATTTGGCAAGCGGAAAGTGGGTCGGTTGTTTCGGGTTGACCGAGCCGAATCATGGCAGTGATCCTGCCAGCATGGAAACCAAGGCGAAGAAAGTGGATGGCGGTTACATCGTCCGCGGCAACAAAATGTGGATCACCAACTCACCGATTGCGGATGTTTTTGTGGTGTGGGCAAAACTCGACGGCGAAATCCGCGGCTTCATTTTGGAAAAGGGAATGAAGGGACTCTCCGCGCCGAAGATCGAAGGCAAGTTCAGCCTGCGGGCGAGTTCGACAGGTGAGATCGTCATGGACGAAGTCTTTGTCCCCGAAGAAAACATCTTCCCCGAAGTGAAGGGGTTGAAAGGTCCGTTCGGGTGTTTGAACAAGGCACGTTATGGAATTGCCTGGGGCGCGTTGGGCGCGGCGGAATTCTGCTGGCAAGCGGCGCGGCAATACACATTGGACCGTCCGCAGTTTGGGCGTCCGCTGGCGGCGAACCAGATCATTCAATTGAAGCTGGCGAACATGATGACGGAGATTACGTTGGGGTTACAAGGCGCGCTTCGCGTGGGACGTTTGATGGACGAGGACAAATCCACGCCTGAGATGATCTCGCTCATCAAACGGAATTCCTGCGGCAAAGCATTGGAGATTGCCCGTCATGCCCGCGACATGCACGGCGGCAATGGCATCTCAGATGAGTTTCACATCATCCGGCATGTGATGAATTTGGAGGCGGTCAATACGTATGAGGGGACGCACGACATCCATGCGCTGATTTTGGGCAGAGCGCAGACGGGGTTGCAGGCGTTTGGGGCGTAGGTAGGCAGGTATCAAGTAAACAAGCAGACAAGTAGACAGAACAAAAAGCGGCTTGCCCGATTCAGCAAGCCGCTTTTTACGTATCACGCATTACTTTTCACCTATGCCCCTCCAAACAAACCACGCCCTCCGCGCCCACATTGGCATTGTGTACCGTTCCAGCGGGGAGATCGAGTCTGTCTCCGGCATTCAGTGTGAAAGACTGATTCAATTCCGGCAATCCAAACGTGATGCTCCCACGCGCCACATAGATGACCTTGTCGTAGCTGTGCGTGTGAGCGGAGTATACATCGAAGGGTCCGTTCGACCAGGCGTAGAAATCGAGCCCTTCATCCGTCAGCAACTGCCGCAGGGTGGATTCGGTTGGGGGAGAAGAGTCAGCCCAGGGGGTGACACGAGGCGGGGTTTTCATCGTCATGGCTCAATCGGGTATCCCGCATCCACCCAGGCGGCGAGTCCGCCGAGCAGGGCTTGTGCATTTTCGTAACCGTTATTAAAGAGCAGGAACGCCGCACGGGCGCTCGTGTGTTCGTTCGGTCAGGTGCAGTAGGTGATGATCCATTGACTCTTTTCGAGCGACAGATTGGCGATGTCGAACTCAAACGCTTCGAGCGGGATCGAAATTGCCCCGGCTGCATGACGCTCGGCATAGGATTCGGTTGCGCGGACGTCAATCAAAACAGCCCGACCTGAATCCACGGCGACTTTTGCCTCTTCGACCTTGATGCGCGGGACCTGATCCTCGCTTTGAAAAACTGAACTGCCCTGCGGTTGCGCCGGGGGCAGGGTGGGCTTTGGCGCTTCAGTTGGGACGATGGATTGGCAGGCAAGGGTTGCAAGTAATAACAGGGCAATGGTTAAAGGAATTTTTTGGCGGTTCATCTTTTCTCCAAAAAGATGTAGGTCACGCTTGAAGCGTGACCTACCTTTGCATTGAGGAGATTATCTTATAACTCGCAGAATCTGTCCACGCGTTTGCCGATGATGGCGAGACTGTCTGCCCAGAATTTTTAGCGCGGATGTTGATGCCGAATTTGTCGGCGAGGTCTGCCGCGCGGGCTTCGCCGGTGGAGGCGAGCAGTTCGCGGTAGGCGGGGACGAAATCCGCGCCGCGTTTTTGGTAGACGGCGTACAAGCCGGTGGCGAAGAGCAGACCGAAGGCATAGGGATAGTTGTAGAACGAGAAACCGCTGGCATAATAGTGCGGCTTCCACGTCCACATAAATTTTTGCAAATACTTTTCGTCCAGCCCGTCGCCGAATGTGGCTTTCTGGGCATTTTCCATGATCTCGTTCAATTCGTCGGAAGAAAGTTCAGACTTGGCTCGGCGTTCAAAGACTTCCTTTTCGAAGAGATAGCGCGAATAAATGTCTACGACGATCTGCGAGGCGTTGTTCATTTGGGACTCGAGGATCGACAGGACTTCCTGCTGGTCATTCGTCTGTTCGAGGGCGGCTTCGGTGGCGATGGTTTCGCACATGATGGAGGCGGTTTCGGCAAGGGTCATCGGGGTTAACTGCTGGAGTTCGGTCTTGCCCGCGGCGTAGGCGCATTCGTTATGGAAGGCATGACCGATCTCATGCGCCAATGTGCTGACCTGGTCGAATGACCCGTCGAAGTTGGCGAGGATGCGGCTTTCCTTCACAGACGGGACGCCCATGCAGAACGCGCCGCCGCGTTTGCCTTCGCGCTGTTCGCCGTCTATCCAGTTCTCATCGAAGGCGCGTTTGGCGAACGCGGCGAGACCGGGTGAGAATTTATTAAAGTTCTCCACGATGAAATCTCGCGCCTCATCCCACGAGTAGACTTTGTCGGACTTGCCGAGCGGGGCGAAGATATCCCACCAGGCGAGTTTTTCCTTGCCGATCAGTTTCGCCTTGTGTTTGAAGTAACGGCGGAACATGGGGAAGGAGTCCTTCATTGCGCCGAGCATGGCTTCAAGGGTGGCGCGGTCCATGCGGGAATTGTCTATGGAGGCGTGAAGGTTGTCTTCGCGTCCGCGTTTTTTATCGAGAGTGATAGTCTCGCCCTTGACTCCGTTCATGCAGGCGGCAAGAGTTTCCTTGACCGCCTCCCAGGCGATGTTTTCGGCTTCGTACCCACGGCGGCGCACGGATTCATCCGGATGCGAACGCAGGTTGATGAGGGCGGGCATGGGCAATTTTTTCACTTCGCCGTCGAGTTCAAAGTCCACTGTCATTTGGGAGGTCAGCGTTCCTTGCAGTTTGCCGAAGGCGTTGCCCCCGCTCAGGGTCAGTTCGGCGGCGAGGGTTTCCTCCGCTTCGCTCATCAGGTATTTGGATTGCTCCGCCGCCTCAAGCAGGGTGAATTCGTGTGCCCTAGCAGATGGGTTGGTCTTGACCGCCTTCTTGATGGCAGGCTTGCCAAGGCTGCCCGCCCAGGCGGTGAAGCGGGTGTTGAGCACATTCAACTTGACAGACATCTGCTCATACTCCGACTGGATGCGCATGGCTTCCTTGTTGCGAGAATCGGCGCTGATGAAGGAATAGATGTATGCACCGAGGGTGTTGGAGAGTTCGAGCACGGCGTTGAAACGGTCCACTGCCTCGCCGAGGATTTTGCCGAGTTTCTTCGGGTCGGTCTTTGAGTCGGCTTTCTTGGCTTTCTTGAAGAACGATTCAATCTCGTCGAGCATTGATTTGTATTGCTTAACAGCGGTCTTAAATTGCTTTGAGTCGAGCGAAGGGTAGACATTGGTCAGGTCCCAGCGGGGTGCGGATACGGTCATATTGGATTCTCCTTGTTTTACTTAAGTATACCGTGACGAAGTTTTTCAAGGACTTCTCGAATTACAAGAGTTTGACCGCCAGCCAATGTCTGCCGTCTGCGGTCGGCAGTCTATTAAAGGTGGAACTTTTGCCCCGTTCCCACAGTCTGTTTTGGAGTAAAGTTAATGAATGGAGGCAGTTCCCATGAAACAGGATAAATTTCTAACCGGCATTCTGATCGGCATCGGTGTGTTGATCGCGCTGGCGCTGGCGCTCTTCTTCACCCGGCAGGACAAGCGCGATTACCTGCCGGAGGATACGCCGGAGGGTGTGGCGCATAATTATGCCTTGGCAGTGATCAACAAGGATTATGAAAAAGCCTACGGCTATCTTGCCGACCTGAAATACAAACCGACCTATGAAGAGTTTCGCCAATCCTTCCTGAACGGCATGGTCAACCCGGACGGCATGGGCTTGGATGTGGGCAATGCCGAGATCCACGGCGATGAAGCGGTGGTGAACCTGACTCTTTATTATTCCTACAGCGACCCGTTCTCGACCCGCACCGGAACGCCCGAACGCGCCCTGCTGGTCGAACAGGATGGCGAATGGAAGGTCAGTTCGATGCCGTATAGCTTCTGGGATTTCAACTGGTATCAGGAGCCGTATTCACCGTAACCTTTTACGTCATTGCGAGGAGCGCCCTTGCTCTTTGCGACGAAGCAATCCCCAACGGAGCATGAGATTGCTCCGTCGCGCTGAAGCGCTCCTCGCAATGACAGAAAGACGATTATGAAAACCATCCGCAGACTTTATTTTTACTCTGTCGCCTTTATCAGCATCGAAGTGGTGTTGTGGGGCATCATCGGTTTGCTG
>DAOTXI010000110.1:0-3566 GCA_034435475.1 Anaerolineales bacterium | reverse complement strand
AGAAACAGAGCAATCGGAGTTTGGCACGAAAACGGATTGTGATTGAGCATATCTTCCGTAAGTTGAAGGTATTTCGTATTTTGAGTGAAAGGTATCGTAATCGTAGAAAGAGGTTTTCTGTCCGCTTCAATCTCATTGCTGCCATCTACAACCTTGAACTCACTTCAATCTGACTTTTGCAAGAGGTCTATTACACAAAAAACTTGTCGTACAGATCTTTCCAAGTTGAGTTCTTGCTTTTGATTAAATCCAATTTCTTTTTTCGTGAACCGCCTTTGAGTTGTTTTTCGCGGGCGATGGCTTCCTCCATGGTGCTGTATTCTTCATAATAAACCAGCTTTGTGATGTTGTATCGGCTGGTAAATCCTTCTACGGTCTTTTGCTTATGTTCAGTGACCCGTTTGATCAGGTTGCTGATCACGCCTGTGTAGAGAACCCGGTTGTATTTATTGGTCATGATGTAAATACAAGGTCGAATCTCTCGTTTCATAATTCACCATTCTTCCGTCATTGCAAGGAGGGCGGTAGCCCGACGAAGCAATCCCATGATTAGCTCACAAGATTGCTTCGGGCGAAAGAGCATCGCCCTCGCAATGACGGAATGGCACTATCCTAAATATGCCATCACTACCAAAACATCCATACCTACAACTGCCGCAACGCCCAATAAACTAAACGCCTTCTGCCAGAACAGCCAGATCCGCTTATTCTCCAGCCGCTTCAAGAAAAATCCCTTGAACGGCAGGGGGATTTTTTCATTCGTGAGGCTGGCGTGGAGGTCTTTATAGTACTCCTCCGTTTTGAACCAGAGTTTGTAGCTGTTCGAAATAAATAGAAAACTAAATAAAAGAAAAATAAGAACGAAACTAAAAGGTGGTTTTTCCATACTATTTGATCACAAAGGTCATCAGCATAAATAGCAGGTACATCAACCCGCCTGCGGCTGCGACCATATTGGCGACGCCAGTCCACTCGGGTGAAATACCTCGCAGGATGAAGTTGATGGCAAGCAGGTACCATGTCAATGGATGAGCCCAGCGGACGATCAACAGACGAAATCCACTCATATCAGACGCGATCTTTTGAGGAACCCAAAAGGTATAGATAAGCGCAACAATCAGGGCGAGCCCAGCCCAGGCAAACCACGGAAGGTTGAGAAACCCTTTGATCATTTGATATATTTCTCCATACGGATGTCCGTCCACATTTTGTTTTGCCAGAAGGTGAATTCGGGAATTCTGCCGATCTCAACGTAGCCCATTTTTTGATAGAGCTTTTGAGCAGGAGTGTTGAATTCAAAAACGCCCAGTTCGATGCGTTTATAGCCTGCTTTGCGTATCTCTTCTTCTAAATGCCGCATTGCCAATACGCCGAGCCCTTTACCGCGGGCGGATTCTTCGCCGATGGTGATGCCGACCCAGGCGGTGGGTGAGTCTTGTTTGTAAAGGTGCGGCGGATCTTGCTGGTAACTCATCTCTCCGACAAGTTGACTCTCTAGATGGATCAGGTAGGTCGTCTGATGCTTTATCCGCTCACCGAGTTCGTTCAGATCCATGACGATTTGTTTATCCAGGTCTGCATGGCTTTGGTTGGGACGCGTCAGGTGAACGAGCGCCGGGTCGTTTTCCCATTTGGTAAAGGCGGCGGCGATCTCCGGGGTGGGTTGGGTAAGCCGGATAAAACACGGTTCCATGCGGCAGTTATCGGAAATTCGAACTGCTGATGATCTTGCCATCCTCCGAGTCCAACTCACAGAACTGGGCGTCGCTGGTGAAGGTGGAGAGGCTCGCATCCTCGTTCAGCCGGACCCTGGTAAAGAGGGCGCCGGGATTGGGCTTTTCGGCTTTCCAAAGCGTTTGCCCATTGGGACCAAGCATGTAGATATTGGATTCCCCGGTCGGGAAGCCCTCGGGGCTTTCCATCACGATGATCCCCTTGCGGAGCTCGATGAGTTTTTCGATCTTTGTGTAAAGCGGGGTGATTTCCATAGGGAGAGCCGTCCTTGCGTCTTCGCATCTGTATTATATCCTAATCCGCTCTTCCCTACCGCTCGGTAGGGAAAATTGGGGGTGCCTGCCTAAAATTCATATACATCATTAACAATTGCCGATGTAACTTCTTTAAAGTGTCCGCATCTAACCCAAAGATACGAATTTTGGAGGTACCGTAATGAACGAAATCAATAACCAACCCAAGGTGCTGGTGTTCAGCACCCCCACCTGCTCCTTCTGCAACCTGGCGAAGAAATATTTTCGCGAGAAGGGCGTGAAATTCACCGACATAGACGTCACCCGCGATCAGTCTGCCGCCCGCGACATGGTGCGCCGCTCCGGGCAGATGGGCGTGCCCGTCATTGACATCGGCGGGAAGATCATCGTCGGGTTCGACAAGCCGAGGATCAATTCATTGCTGGGTATCAAATAAAATAAACGAGGAAATAATCATGGCAAAGATCAACATTCAACCCCTCGGGACGCGCGTCCTGATCAAACCGCTGACGCAGGAGAGCAAAACCACATCCGGCTTGTACCTCCCTGAAACCGCCAAGGAAAAGCCGCAGACTGGCGAAGTGATGGCTGTCGGCGAGGATGAAAGCATCGTCCTCAAACCGAAGGACAAGGTCCTGTTCGCCAAATATAGCGGCACTGAGTTCAAATACGAAGGCGTCGATTATCTTTTGCTCGAATCTAACGACGTGCTTGCCCGCCTGAACTGATCTCCCCGCAGAAATAAAAAAGACCCGGCGTGTGTGACGTAACTGCGCCGGGTCAGGGAATAAGGGGGTCTTCCGTCATTGCTCTTGAACTCCCATGTTGCTGAGTTCATCCTGGCTGTATTGGGCAACGAACAGGTCGCTCCCCGCCAGGGCGAGCAGCAGTACGACGACCACTGCGGCAAAAACGAACATGGCTCAACTCCTTTCTTTATATGCCTACTATAACGAATCTGCTTTCCGAAAGATACTCCCCTTTCAGTACTGTAATGGTTTGACAATACAATCTTGCAAGGATTGATTGTTTAACGCATTCCAACCTGGATTCGTTCCCATCCTGTGGGAGGGTTTTATGAATGAACCGGCGTTAGAGAACGCCGGTTACGCAACCTGGATTGACATTCCACCCGATTGGGATAAAATACAAGCCGCCAACCAAAAGACATGCCGAAGTGGCGGAATTGGCAGACGCGCTACGTTCAGGGCGTAGTGAGCTTACGCTCATGAGGGTTCAAGTCCCTCCTTCGGCACACCAAGACTCGCAGACGCGGGTCTTTTTTGATGGACGGGACCCGGCTCGGGCGGGGGAGGAGCCGGGGATTCCGCTTTGGGGTGTGGATTCCGCCCGGGGTTGGTCAATCCAAAGAGCAGAAAACGGACTGGGGTGGTATAATTGCACTATAAAAATACGCTTCCTTCATCTAATGCGACACGAAGTTTTTCCCATCTTCGTGTCTTTTTATGCCAGTTTTAAGTGAAAAAGGCGGCAATTTGCTGGTTTTTTGCCCCAGCGGAAAGATTAAAAAGGATTTTTTATGGCTGAAGAAAATATGATCGCTGGAAATGTCGAGGC
>DAOTXI010000109.1:0-2649 GCA_034435475.1 Anaerolineales bacterium | reverse complement strand
CTTGTTGGCATTTCAGGCAATTTTTATCACCACAAACTCCTTGCTGACCTGCGTAAGGAATCGACAGATTACTTCATCCCAAAAGGCGGGTTCTTTCGGTACGTTGTCTGTCCCCACTACCTTTTCGAGATCGTCGGCTGGATCGGCATCGCCCTGCTTTCAAGGCACTCAGCGGCATGGATGAACCTGTTGGCGATGACTTCCTTCCTTGTTGGGCAGGGATTGCGCGCCTTGAGTTGGTACCGCGCGACCTTCGAAAATTTCCCGAAAGATAAAAAGGCGATCCTGCCTTTTATTTTGTGAACATACATATAAACTTTTAAATCTGGAGAAACACATGAGCATCATCTTTATCCTGCACTCGCATCTTCGCTGGCTCGTATTGGTCGTTGCCATTACCGCTGTGATCAAATTCGCCATCGGTTGGCTGAGGGGCGGCGCATTCAAAAGCATGGACCGCGGTCTCGCCGCCGGGTTCAGCGGCGTGATGGACCTGCAAGCCACGCTCGGTCTCATCAATTTACTAATGCTGGGCTTCTCGGCGGATGGCGGCGGGTTTCCACGCTTCCGTCTCGAACATGCCTTCATCATGATCCTTGCGGCGGTACTCGGTCACCTGCCCGCACGTTGGAAGAATGCCCCAGATGGAATCCGTTTCCGTAACACCTTGTTCTGCATTCTTGGCGCGCTGCTCCTCATTTACATCGGCGTGGCAACCCTGCCCGGCGGCTGGACGCGCTGACAGGCCGATCGGCTTATGTACAATCTGCGCGCGGACGTTAGAGAACGTCCGCTACGCAAAGGTTTTTTGCGCAAACATTACAGATGAGCCGGGCAATAAATCCCCGCAACCGCTTCAAAATTTTCCCGTATACCTCCTTGAATACCCAAGGAGGTTTTTCTTATGAGTAAACTTTTTAACTTTATGGCGCTTCTTGCGTTGACGGCGCTGGCTTGTGGGATCAACGTACCCAAACCGCCCACCCCCAGCCCCGAAGTGACCGAGGAAATCACGGTTGAATATCCCGATGCGGACGAGATCAATTTGAATCTCGAATTTGGCGCGGGTGAGCTGACTCTTGCTCCCGGCGCATCCGTGCTTGTGGACGGGACCGCCACCTACAACTACGACAAACTCAAACCCAAGATCGTCGCTGATAAAGGGAATGTTGAAGTCCGCGTTGGGGATGGAAACTTGAACATCCTCCCGAACCTCAACAACCTCAAGAATGAATGGGATTTGAAACTCGGCGGCGAACCGATGAGCCTGTCCATCGAGGCGGGCGCGTACGAGGGCAAACTCGAACTCGGCGGGCTGGCGCTGACGCGGTTGAATATCTCAGACGGCGCATCGGATGTGGAATTAAATTTCTACGAACCGAACCCGGAAGAGATGAGCGTCTTCACCTATTCATCCGGCGCGTCGAATGTAAAGATCACCGGGCTGGCGAATGCCAATTTCTCGCTGTTCGATTTCTCCGCGGGCGCGGGTGACTATACCCTTGATTTCTCCGGCGAACTCCAGCGCGATGCCTCGGTCAAGATCGAGACCGGCTTGAGCAACGTCATCATCGTCGTGCCGGAAGGCGTGGATGCCGAGGTCCGGGTGGAGGGAGGGCTGTCGAACGTGAACGCAACCTCCGGCTGGGAAAGAAGCGGGGATTCTTACCGTCAAACAGGCGAAGGTCCCACACTTACATTCGTCATCGAAATGGGGGCGGGGAATCTGACACTCACGCGATAATCCCGCAAACAGTTTACAGATTACGGATCACGCATTACAAAATCCGTAATCCGTAATAAACTCCCGTCAAATTCGGCGTAGAAGGTCATAAATCCAGTGTGACCTCTATCACTTGCCTCGCTCCAAAAATCACAATAAAATCGTGATTATGGGTAATTTTTACCTGTATATAAAGTGAGGTTATCATGCAAATCACCCGTCAAGCCGATTATGCCGTACGCGCTGTCTTACATCTGGCGCGCAACAAAGAAACACGCACAGCCACCAGCGCCATCGCCGAGGAACAGAAGATCCCGCCGTCATTTCTTGCGAAGATCATTTCCCAACTTTCCATTGCCGGTCTTTTGCATACATCGCGCGGCGCGCGCGGCGGCGTGACCCTGGCGCGCGAACCGAGGGAGATCACCCTGCTCGAAGTGATCGAAGCCATAGACGGTCCCATCCAGTTGAACGAATGTGTCGGCGAATCCGGCTCGTGCGCTTTCGACGAAAATTGCCCCCTCCGCCCGGTCTGGTGTGAAGCGCAGGAGGAATTGGTGGGGCGGCTTAAAGGCACAAACTTTGCAGATATGCTCGTAAACGGGCAAACCACTACTGCCTGATGCAGGGAAAACCAAGCCTCTCGGCTATAATTGCCGGGAGGCTTTTTTATTCCCACCAGCAAGGATGGACCCATGAAACAAACCCGCGGAGTTTTGACTCTGATCGTCACAGGGATTACGGTCCTGGCATGTGCCATTCCGGGACTGCCCGCCGCATCTTCCCCGCCGACGCCTGATACCCGATTAGAGCGCATGGTCGCTGAGACTGTCTCTTCGGCTCTGTTGCTGACTCAGCAAGCCGCGCCCCTGCCCACCGAAGTTCCATCTGCAACGCCCATCCCAACGGCGACAAATACCCCAATC
>DAOTXI010000108.1:0-4103 GCA_034435475.1 Anaerolineales bacterium | reverse complement strand
GACCCAGGTGATTCCAAACCGCGGAGTGGTCATTCAATCCTCTGGCGGGTTGGTGCAGGGCGTGTGGGGCAACGGGCGCATTGACTCCGGTTTGATGGTCAACCTGATGCAGACCCCCGGCACGGTACTGATTCCCGACCAGGTGGATGTCAGCCTGCGCGGCTCGGTCATTTTGGGCGGTCGCATCGAACACCTCGAGACCCTGCAAGCCCTGGGGGAACTTCCTGCCCGTGGATTGATCGCCTCCAGTATCTTGCCCGGCTTGCTGGCGAAGGCGCGCGAGATGCGTTATCCGATCCTTGCCACTGACGGTATCGGCTCCATGCCGATGAACTCGGTTGCCTACAAATTGCTCAGCACGAACGCCAAACGTGACGTGGCTTTGAACGCCGAAGCCTTCGACCGCTATTCCGGTTCGCGTCCTGAGATCATCATTCCCCTGCCCACATCCTCCGACCCGCCCATGCCGAACGAGACCGAAACCTTCGCCCCCGGCACACAGGTGCGGATGCGCCGCGCCCCCTCGATGGGTATGATCGGCTCGATTGTCTCCATCAAACCCGGGCTGACGGTCCTGCCCAGCGGTCTGCGCGCCCAGTCGGCGGAGGTCAAACTCGAGAACAACGAAACGCTCATTGTCCCGCTCGTAAACATGGAAGTTGTGGGATAATTGCCCAGTCACGTTCAAACAAGATACAGGAGAGTGCTTCATGTCCTTTGAAGAATCCAATTTCGACGATACCCCCGAAGACGGTCAACTGCCGGAAGAATCGAATAACAACCGCACCTTCCTGATCGCGGCCGGCATCCTCGGCGGAATCATTCTGCTTGCTTTCGCGTGCATCGTGGGGGTTTACCTCTACACCCAGTCCACCACCGCGCAGGTCGAAGTTCAAAATGCCGCGCTGACAGAAACCGCGGTCGTCAACAGCAATTTCATCAACGAGGCGTTGACTGCCACACAGGCCGCTGCCCTGATCCCCACTGCAACCCTGCAGCCTACATCAACCCTGGTCGTCAACGTTCCGACGGTAACAAATACCCCCGACCCGAATGCGGGCACACCGCAAGCGGCGGATGGCACCTCAGTCGCCGCCACTGCCACCGTCGGCGCGGCATTGACCCAGGCCGCCATCGCACAATTGACCATCGTCCCCACCACCACCGGGCTGCCCGATACCGGCTTTGTGGATGATGTCGGCGTTCCGGGCCTTGTCGTCATGGCGCTGGCGTTCATGATCGTCATCCTCGTCGCCCGCAGACTGCGCTTCGCCCCCAGCCGGTAGTTGATTTTCAAACCCAAAATAAAACTCACCCCAAGCCGGGGTGAGTTTTTTGTCATGTAATTCCTCCGTAGATGTTTTTATGCCTACAAAAGTAAGCACCTGAATCACATAATTTATGGTTCAGGAAAATTCAGTTTCAAAACCGGGCTGGGTATGTAATACACAATACTAATACCGGGAAAGGTGAACAGATAATCTCCAGCGCCATGTACAATCACCCCGCTTTCGTCGTAATACCAGCCCCTGAAATAGTGATTCATACCCGCACTTCGAACTAATTGATTTGTTCCTGTCAGATAAACGCCATGAGTACGCACAACATATTTCTTCGTTGGTGAAGGCACGTCGGCGTTGGAAACCGAAAAATCAATCACCTCATAATCCAATCCCAAGTCATTTGCCACTTGTTCAACTAGCGCACCCTGCGGCAAGCTATTGTCTGCAGAAAGAGGGTACTCGTAAAGGATTACAGCTTTCCCCGGACTCTCTCTGAAATCCGAAGGAAGCGCAATCAATGCGCCGTAGTAATGATGGATAAATATCAAATCTGCGGATTCAATATAGGAAAAGTTTTTTGGGTCAAACTTACGATCTTCCAGGCGAGGCAATACCCCCAAATCAAACAGTTCGTATCTTTTGCCAGTGACTAGATCCAAAATATAGTTTGGACGATAAAGTGGAGATTCGGGGTCGGTGGTTGGGCTCCCTTGGATCCAGAACAATTCAGGGCTGAGAAATGCTCCCCTTTTTAACAAGAGCCGGGAATTCGGGACTTTTTTTCTCAACCCTGTGCGCAAGTCCAGCATATACATCTTGGTACGTCCTTCGCGGACAAACAGGAATTCCCCGCCTGGCACGCCCCAAACTCCGGGTTTTTTGCAAGCGGAGATAAGCACCTTTGTATGAGGAGGAATTTCACGGTCTTGCTCCATGCATAGCTTAAGGAATAATATTTTCTCTGGCAGAATGAAACAAATAAATACCAAAAGAAGCGCCCCAAGCGCAAATTGAAGCCGTTTATTTTCCTTGAGATTTTTCATTTTTCTTTACCTCCCTTTCAACTCCATGCTTCTTTTGGCGGTTCGCGAAAAATATTTCCACTCCTTTTTGTTGGGTATATGGTAGCAAAATCGAAATCTAAAGTCAACGATGAATGTCACGTACTTTTTATCCGCCAAGAGACGGCAATGACGGGGTGTACGATCGATGTCGTTGTTGTAAAGAACTTCAATGTCGCAGGATTGGGGTTTGTTTGCCGTAAAAGCAAAGGATATAAAAAGAGGTTGTCACCGTCATGATGACAACCTCTTTTCATTTTCAAACCACACTCTCAGCGACCGTCCTGCCATACCCCAACAGCGCCTTGACCATCTCCTGCGTGCGCCCTTCGGCGTAGACTCGCAAGACGGGTTCGGTGCCAGACGGGCGGATCAACAACCACGAGTCATCCGCCATGATGTATTTGACGCCGTCGCGTTGGCTGATCTCGCCGACCTTCGCGCCGCCGATTTCGGCGGGGGCTTTTTTAGTGAGAAACTCGGTCATCTCGGCTTTGGCAACGGGACGGCTGAGGCGCAGGTCCACGCGCTCGTAAAAGGCGGGACCGACATCCGCGAGCAGGTCATCCACCATCTCACCGAGAGATTTGCCCGAAGCGGCGAGCATCTCGACAATGAGCAAGCCCATGATGGGACCGTCGCCTTCGGGGATGTGCCCCTTGAACGAAATGCCGCCGGATTCCTCGCCGCCGATCAGCACGTCCTCAGTCATCATGATGTCGGCGATGTGATTGAACCCGACCGGGGTTTCGTGGATCTTGAATCCGTACCGTTTGGCGAGTCTGTCCAACATGCGGGTGGTGGAAACCGTCCGCACGACTGAGCCGCTCATGCCGCGCTTCTCGACAAGATATTTCAGCGAAAGCGCCATGATCTTGTGCGGGTCTACAAAGTTGCCGCGTTCATCCATCGCGCCGATGCGGTCCGCGTCACCGTCTGTGACCACGCCGAAGTTGCCAAAGCCTGAACTGACCGCGCTCGATAACGCGCCCAGGTTTTTGGCAATCGGTTCGGGGTGGACGCCGCCGAAGCCGGGGTTCATCTCGCCGCGGATCTCATAGACCTCACAGCCCGTCCCCTGCAAAAAGGCTTTGATCACGCCACGCCCCGAACCGTACATGGCGTCTGCCACAAAACGCTGGGGATTCTCGGCGATGACATCGGTGTTGATCAATTTCCGTAGATGGTCGAAGTAGGCGGGCAGGGGGTTGAACTTTTGAATAAGCCCCGCCTCGCGCGCCTTGACGAAATCCATCAGGTTGGGACCGCGCGCCTGCTGTTCGTTATCGTTGATATAGACTTCCACGCGGCGGCATTGTTCGGGCAGAGCCGATCCGCCGAATGCGCCTTTCACTTTCACGCCGTTATAACGCGGCGCATTGTGCGAGGCGGTGATCATCACGCCTGCAATGGCGTTATTGTTTTTGACCGCATACGAAATGGCGGGCGTTGGTGAATCCGATTGCGCCAGCAGGACGGTAAATCCGTTCGCGGCGAGCACACGCGCCACTTCCCCCGCAAAACGGTCGGAGAGAAAGCGCGTGTCGTAACCGACGACGATCTTCTTCGCGTCCACAGAATCGGATTTATCCCAATGATCCGAAGCGATGGCATCGGCGATGGCTTGCGAGACCATGCGCAGGTTGCTAAAGGTAAAACTATCCGAGATGACGGCTCGCCAGCCGTCGGTGCCGAAGTGAATGGGCATGATTGCTCCTTGGAAGTAGAGTAGAGTGCGTTCTCAAACGCGCGGGTTCGA
>DAOTXI010000107.1:0-2688 GCA_034435475.1 Anaerolineales bacterium | reverse complement strand
TCGTTGATCTTCGCGTTCGAACCGCTCGCCGGGCGGGACGAGCTCTGGAAAAACATTGGCTACGAAAAACGGACCCCGGAGAGCCTGGGCGTTCAAGCCTGGCAGGAAGCCGCCATTGAAGCCGCCCCTGCGGGTAGTGTGTTATTCTTCAAGCAATTAAGGCAGGATCGCGTTCTGCGTCCCATTTAGGCTGAACTCCGCCGGGGTTCTTTGGGGGTTCCTGAAATGGAGTCCGAAGCCTCGTTGCATTGGATCATCCATGGAAAGCCGTGACGACGAACCCGTCCAATCAATTCTGTGACAGAGTTTCTGAATAATCTCTTCTTTATATTTCAGCGCGTCAGCTGGCTGAGCGTATTGGACATCATGCTCGTCACGCTGATTTTCTTTGTGTTGCTGTATTCCCTGCGCGATACGCAGGCAATGGCGCTGCTGCGTGGAATGATCATATTGATCGTGGCGATCACGCTCATCACCAGCCTGGTGGAACTACCCGCCTTCTCGTGGTTCGCGCGAAACGCGCTCCCGGCGATGCTGCTTGCCCTGCCCGTGATCTTTGCCCCTGAAATTCGCCGGACTCTCGAACGCATCGGGCGCGCCGGGAGTTTCCTACCGTCGAGCGCAAAACCTGCCGACCAGGAATTGGAGGGGACGATCCGCGCGGTGGTTAGCGCAGCAGCGCGGCTCTCGGCCCGCAAACATGGCGCATTGATCGTCGTGCAACGGCTCGACCATTTGGACGATTATATTAATACCGGCGTGCAATTGAACGCAAAGGTGACGCCGGAATTATTGTTGCAAATTTTCTATCCAAATACGCCGTTGCATGACGGCGGAGTCATCATCGTTGATTCGAGAGTTGCCGCCGCGTCCTGCGTACTTCCGCTTTCGGCAAGCGGAATCTTGAACCGCACGCCCGAACGGCAGATGGGTTTGAGGCACCGCGCCTCGCTCGGCATCTCGGAGGTCAGCGACGCGATTGCCATTGTCGTTTCAGAGGAAACTGGAGCGATCTCCATCGCCCACTCCGGCAGGATGCTTAGGCGGCTCGACCCTGAACGGCTGGAAAACATCCTTGCGGCTTTCTTCCGCCCAAGCGGCGCGGAACAGCAGGTCGGCTTCATCGGCAGGTTGTTCAACCCAAAAACTCCGCGCAAAGACGAACGAGACCGGAAAAAGGAATCATGATTCGCTGGATCGCCAACAATTACCGGACATTCTTCTGGGCATTCGCGCTGGCAGCAGCGGTATGGGTCTCTTCAGTCACCTCCGCCGACCCGGACCAGACCCGCGCCCTTCCAGCCCCCGTACATGTGGAAATCATCGGTCAATCGTCGAACCTGGTCTTTAGCGAACCCATCGTGGAGGAAGTGGAAGTTACTTTGCGCGCGCCCGCCTCAGTCTGGAAATTGATCGAGGCCGACCCGCAGATCGTACGCGCCATTTTAGACGTTTCGGGCATGAGCGCGGGCGAACACACCGCTGACCCGCAAATCCAGGTGGATGCGCGTCCGGTGCAGGTTGTTTCCGTTTCGCCGGGGACCTTCACATTTAACTTCGAGCCTCTCATCCGAAAAGTATTGGATGTAGACCTGCGCATCCTGGGTGAAGCTGCTGTTGGGTATCAGGCGGGCGAATCAAACCTCGAGCCTGCAACCATTACTGTATCGGGGGCCCAGTCTCAGGTCGAAGAAGTGACCCGGGCGCGAGTCTCCATTGACTTGAATCGCATCCGCGAAAACTTCGATCAATTCATCAAAGTGGAGGCGCTTGACGAACGCGGATTACCCGTCAGCGGTGTAAGCGTTTCTCCTGAAACCATCCATGTGACCCTGCCCATCAGTCAGCAGGGCGGCTACCGGGACGTGGCAATTAAAGTGACGACGCTTGGCAGGGTGGCAAGCGGATACAGACTGACAGACATCTCCGTATCGCCGCCAGTGGTTACGATCTATTCCGACGACCCGGGGCTCGTCAACAGCCTGCCGGGCGTTTTGGAGACCCAGCCGCTCGACCTGCAAAATGCCCAGGACGATATCGCCACCCGGCTCAAACTCAGCCTGCCTGCGGGAGTCTCCATCATTGGCGAACAGACCGTGCTGGTGCAGGCTGGCGTCTCTCCCATCGAAAGCAGTGTCACCCTTTCCGGGCAGCGCATCGAAATCATCGGGCTGGGAAACGATTTGAATGTGCAAATATCGCCCACCAATGTGGACATCATCCTTTCAGGTCCGCTCCCGATCCTGGATACATTGACCCGCCAGTCTGTGCGTGTAATCGTAGACCTGACCGGGCTCGAAGCCGGGACCTATCAATTGTCTCCATCTGTCGAAGTGCTGGTGGCAAATATCGCCGCGGAATCGATCCTGCCAAACACCATAGAAGTTTTACTTACCCCGCTTGACGCCCCCACCGCCACGCCCACGACCACCCCATAAAGTACAATAATCCCATGAAACCCATTATCGCTCTCGTCGGCCGACCGAATGTCGGAAAATCAACGCTGTTCAACCGCCTTGTCGGCGAACGGATGGCAATTGTGGACGACACTCCCGGCACCACCCGCGACCGCCTCTTCGGCGATGCGGAATGGAACGGCCGCGAATTCACCGTCATAGACACCGGCGGCATTGACCCAACTCACGGCGGTCGGACTCCGCTCTCGGTTGGTTCCGCTGATTTTATCGG
>DAOTXI010000106.1:0-1819 GCA_034435475.1 Anaerolineales bacterium | reverse complement strand
GGACTGGGGGAGGTTGATTGATTTCTTTTAATCGGTCGGGATACGCTTCATCCATCCAGGTCAGGATTTTAATTCCCTGCGCTTCGATCCGCGCCCAGACCTGGTCCAGGTCCATTTGCTTTCTCGCCACGATGACTTTCTCTGCCAACTTTGCCCCCAAGCCGGATTCGACCAACTCGGCCGCATCCGCCTTCCAGGCAGATTCAAGGTCGCCAAAATACGCGACCAAGCCCTGCATTCGCACAGCGCCGATGCCTTTGATGAGGTTGAAGCCGATCCAATATTTCTTTTCGTCCATGATTTTGAAATTGTAACATTACCCCGATTCAATTTGCGATTTACGATTTTGGTTTTACGATTTTAAAGTTACGAATTACGAGTTACGTTTTACGCCAACCCGTCAATCAAATGAACCGTCATCACCCGTTCGTTCATATCTGTCTTAAGAATCACATCCGGGATGGCGGGCAGGAGGATTTCACCCCCGCTTTCCTTTTTGACGACATAGACATCGTTCGCGCCGGTTTCGATGATCTCGTCCAACACGCCGAGGGTTTCGCCGGTATCCGCCGTCACCGTAAGACCCACCAACTGGTATTTGTAAACCTGTCCCTCAGGAAGAGCCGGGACTTCCGTCGTTTTAACATACATCCATTGATTGCGAAACCTGCCTGCCGTTTCGGGTGAATCAAATCCGCGAAGCCTGACCAGCATCCCGTTCCCATGCGGGCGGACGGTGTCAATAGTCAGCAATTCGTATTTCTCCCCCACGTAAACCTTTCGCCCCGGCTTGATGCGCTCGGGGAAATCGGTGTGCAAATCCATGATGATCTCGCCGGAGATGCCGTGCGGGCGGCGCAGGAACCCGATTGCCAAATAAACAGACTCGCCTTTTGGCGAGCCTTGTTTTTCTTCCACCATGTCAGGAGGGTTCCGTTACATCGAGGGTGGCTTGCTTGCCCTGACGCTCCGCCGCAACCCGCAGTAACGCGCGGATGGCGTTCGCGACCTTGCCGCCCTTGCCGATGACACGCCCCATATCGTCCTTGGCGACGCTCAACTCGATGCGCGGACGGTTGCCCTTGGTTTCGGTCACGAGAACATCTTCGGGGTGATCCACAAGCGATTTGGCGATGTATTCGATCAGGTCTTTCATGGAGTTCCTCATTACGCATTACGGATTACGCGCCGCTTGAAACGTGATGCGTAATCCGTAATGACGGGTATTGCTTGATTACTTGCGTGTTTTCGCCGGGGCGGCGCGTTTGGCTTCCGCGGCGGCGGCTTCTTCAACGAGTTGGTCAACCGACTCACCGTTTTTGTAACGCTCGAAGCGTTCGAGGGTTCCGGCGGTCTTGAAAATTTTCTCGACGGATTCGGTCGGCTGGGCGCCGTGCTTCATCCAGCTATAGATGCGCTTTTCGTCCAACTTGATCGTGGCAGGCTCGGTGCGCGGGTTGTACACACCGACAATTTCCAAAAAGCGACCGTCGCGGGGGGCTTCCTTATCCGCGGCGACGATGCGGTACGTGGGTTGTCCGCGAAGGCCAATACGACGTAAACGAAGACGAACCATTCTTAACTTGCTCCTTTAGTTTTTAATTACGTTCCAGACAGGCGCCAGAGACGAGAGGGAGTGCGCGGGCTGAAATCGCGGGCTGTATTTTACCAGAAGAACCCGGTAAATTCGGCGGCAATTCCCGGCGATTCTTTCAACCCGACCCTGAACGGTATAATTTTGTCAACTAATATTACAGCGCAAAGTTTCTGGCTGCGCCGGGGACGGCGGCTTTAAGCTTGCGCATTAATCAATAAAAGG
>DAOTXI010000105.1:0-7495 GCA_034435475.1 Anaerolineales bacterium | reverse complement strand
GACGGTCGGTCATCACTTCGGCTTTTTGGTAGGTCTTGGCTTCCATATTTTTTTCGATGCCGGTATGCAAAAAGCCGATATCCGGAATGCAGTTGACCACGACTTCGCCGTCGAGTTCCAACAGCAAGCGCAGCACGCCGTGCGTAGACGGATGCTGGGGACCCATGTTCAACAGCATCGTCTCGCCAGTTAACGCGCGCTCAGAGACGAGATGTTTATATTGATCAATGGAGACTTCTTCGAGCTGGGTCATGGTTATTCCTTTACGTACGGCTTGCGCAGGTCTATTTCTTTATAGTTGAAGGTAAACTGCGGCTCTTCGTAGCCAAGCGGGAAATCCCTTCGCAGCGGATGCCCTTCCGTCCCTTCGGGCATCAAAATACGGCGCGGATCGGGATGCCCCTCGAATTCGATGCCGAACATGTCGAAGAGTTCACGCTCGCGCCATACCGCGGATTTATAAACCCCCGCCGCAGTCTGGACCTTGGGGCTGTCTGCGCCAACCGGGACTCTCAACTGCACCGAGAGGTTTTTCTCCAACGACGTGAGTTGATAAATAATATGGAAGCGCGGCGCGGTCTGCGGGTAATAATCCACCGCTGTTTGGGCAGAGAGCAGTTCAAAGTGATGCGCGTCGCGCAGGGTCGTCAACGCTTCGATGATGTGTTCCGCTTTTACAAGGCACTGCAACTCGCCGCGAAACTCCTCATGCGTTACGCCGAATTTTTCCTGCAAGTCTTTCAGGATGGGGTCGAGGGATTTTTCCATAATTACACCTAAGACCTGACAGGCTTGGGCCCTGTCAGGTCTGTCTGTTTATTTCTTCTCCACCAATTTCATCGTGTTGACCTTTTCATGGAGGGTCAACACGCCGTGGATCAACGCCTCGGGGCGCGGCGGGCACCCCGCCACAAAGACATCCACCGGGACGACTTCATCCACACCCTGATAGATGGCATAGTTATTGAAGACGCCCCCGCACGAAGCGCAGTCGCCCATGGCGATCACCCACTTCGGCTCAGGCATCTGGTCGTACAAACGGCGCAGGACGGGTCCCATTTTTTTCGAGACGCGCCCCGCCACGATCATCAAGTCCGACTGGCGCGGGCTGGCGCGCATCAGTTCCATGCCGAAGCGGCTCATGTCATAGTGCGAAGCCTGGGCAGACATCATCTCGATGGCGCAGCAAGCCAACCCAAACAGCATTGGCCACATCGCATTGGTGCGCGACCAGTTGACGACATTCTCAAGCGTGGTCGTAACCACGCCCATATTTCCGAGTTTTTGCTCTACTCCCATTCCAGGGCTCCTTTTTTCCAGGCGTAGATATAACCGATAAGAAGGACCACAATGAAGACCACCATCTCGATCAAGCCGAACAAGCCCAGCTGGCGGAAGGCAATCGCCCAGGGCAGGAAGAAAACGACTTCGATATCGAAAAGGATGAACAGGACCGCGATCAAATAGAAGCGCACAGGCATGCGCCGTGTGCCTTCGCCATACGGATTCATGCCCGATTCATAGGGCATATCTTTTTCCGCTGATTTTTTCTTCGGTCCGAATAATTCCCCCAGCCCAATGGCGATAAAGGCGATCAGGGTGGCAACGGCAATCATCACCCCAATGGCAATATATTCCAGCAACATAAACACCTCTACGGATGTGTGAAATCTTGCACAGTTCCGCGAAAGTATATCACAAAGGTTTTTTAAAGCCTAGAAATTGCGCCCCTTTTCACAAAAATGATGATATTTGTCATGTTGGATGAAATTTTAATCCCCCAAATAATCTCTCAACTCCCTGCTCTTGCTTGGGTGCCTCAACTTCCGTAATGCCTTCGCCTCAATCTGGCGGACGCGCTCACGCGTAACATCGAAGTAGCGGCTGACCTCTTCGAGCGTATGCTCACGCCCATCTTTGAGTCCGAAGCGGAGTTCGAGCACATCCCGTTCGCGGTCAGAAAGCGACTGGAGCGCATGAGTGAGTTGTTCGCGCAGCATGTCCCGCGCCGCGGCATCCATCGGCGAAGGAGCGTCTTCATCCTCGATGAAATCACCCAACGCGCTGGATTCGTCATCCCCCACCGGACCTTCGAGCGAAATGGTCTCTTCGGCGGAGCGCAGGGCGCGGTTCACTTTTTGGGTGGCGGTCTCGAGCTTACGCTGCAAATCGGGGCTGACGGTTTTATTCTCGGCATGAGCCCCCAAAATGGACTGCACATCCACCGCCGAAAGATAACCGACTTCGAGCGCTATATCTTCATTGGTCGGTTCGCGCCCAAGAACCTGCGTCAGGTGGCGCTGTGCCCGCAGGATGCGTGAAATCGATTCAAACAAATGCACCGGAATGCGAATCGTCCGCGCCTGCTCTGCGATGGAACGGTTGATGGACTGGCGGATCCACCAGGTGGCATAGGTGCTGAACTTGAATCCGCGCCGGGGGTCGAACTTGCCGATGGCGCGCAGCAACCCCATGTTCCCTTCCTGGATCAAATCCAGCAAAGGAATGCCGCGCCCCAGATAACGCTTGGCAACGCTCACCACCAGACGCAGATTCGCACGGACCAGCGCCTGCTGCCCGTCCCGGGCGCGATTACATGCGGCATCCATCTCGGCGCTCAACTCCTCCTGCGCCGGCAGATTGCGGAACAAAGTTCGCTGGGCAGGAAAGCCCGGATGAGCGCGCAGGTGGGTCAACAGCCATTCCGCGTATTTGAACGGCAGCAGGTACATGCTCAAAAACACGCTATAGGCGTGGCGCGCCAGGTTATCCCACAAATGATTGCTCCCCCACTGACCATTGTCGAGGTAGGCACGCAGATAGGATGGAGAATCAAACTCCCACCCGGCATGAAGCGACTGCGCCTCCGCCAGCAGAAGCGGCAGGTTCGGCAGGTCATGCTCGAGGCGTTCGGTATCCTCTATCAACCGATCCCAGGACGTCAACATTTCAGACAGGATGGAATGATACATCGAGACCGCGTGAGAGACCCCCTTGCGCCGCTTCAATTTTCTCAGCGTGTTCACCAGCCGCTCCCCTTCGATCAGCGTCGCAAGACGGAACTCGCTATCCGCCCCGAGCAATTTCACCTGACCGATCTCGCGCAAATACAAACGCACCGGGTCTTCACCAGACTCGGGGGCGGCATGTCCATGCAGGTTGAGATACCCGCCCTGCTCCTCCTCCTGTTGGCTCAGGATCGCATCATCCGGCTCCAAAAAATCATCGGCAACATCGCGCCCTTCGAGAGCCTCCAATACATTATTAACCGCCAGCGCGCCGCGCGCGTTTTGATCTTTCGTGTTCTGTTTTTCCCCCTTCACAGCCTTCTTCGGCAATTTTTTCTGCGTTGCTTTCCTTCCCGTTTTTTTGGGAGACATATGTCTTCCTTTCAAAGAATATCGCAACTGGGATTCTGAAATACCGCTACTGCCGTTTCGACAATTTCAACTTCGCCTGGTCCAGCCCGCGCAACAAACGCGTAAACTGAATCGTCTGCTCCTGATACATTTTCATATTCTCGCCGCCCGCCTGCTGTTCGTCCTCCTGCATGAATCGCAGCTGGTTGACGTTCGTCATTGCATGGGTGCGGCGCAGATCCAAAAAGCGGGCAAGCAGGTCGTCCAAAATCTTATCGTCGAGCGCGTCCAATTTTTCCGTCTGCGCAAAAAGTTCGTTCGTCAACGGCGTCAGCGCCTCGGGCATTTGCGAAAAAACAAACTGCCCATGATCCTTCTCATCCTGCCCCATTGCCTGCCGCAAGACCCCGAACAACAACTGATGGTCAGTATACTCGAAATCCTCCGCCGCCAAAGCGCTCAAGCCAGCCTCCTCCAGCCTGCGGTCGAGCCGATACAACAACTCAGGTTTGCGGAGCAACAAACCCAGACAATACGATTCGATATTTTTTCTTGGATGCGCCGCCACCAGAGCGGATTCCACGCCCTGAGTTGATTCCATTCCCCTCGGCTTGCGCCTCACCACCGCCGCCCTGGGCTGGGACGCCATCAACGAGCCTTCGTTTACCCGTAACATTCTCGCCAATGCCTGACGATACGTATCGCGCTCGAGCGGACTCGCCAGATCATCGATCAACGGCAATACCTGCGCCGCGATCTGATTCTTCACCTTTGGGTCATTCAAATCCTGCCCGGCTGAAACAGACTCCATCACATGCATGATGATGGGTTTGGCGTTCGCAATCAGCCCTGCCCATTCTTCTTTATTACGCGCCACGATCTCATCCGGGTCGAGGTCATCAGGCATGGTCGCCACGCGCAAGTCGGCTTGAAGGCGCGATTCATTTCTCAGCAAACCGCGCGCATCGAAAGCCAACTCCCCTTCCTTATCCATCGCGGATCGCGCCGCATCCAGCCCGCGCAGGACGGCTTTCTGCCCGGCAACATCCGGGTCAAGCGCGAGGACGATTCTGCGGGTGAGCCGCTTGAGCAAACGCAACTGGTCTTCCGTCAACGCCGTGCCCATCGGCGAGACGACGTTCTCGAAACCCGCCTGATGCAAGGCGATCACATCCAGATAGCCTTCGACGATCACCGCCTGGTCGGCCGCGCGGATGGGTTTCCTCGCCCGGTCCAAGCCGTACAGGATGCGCCCCTTTGTAAAAATGGCGGTTTCAGGAGAGTTCAAGAATTTAGGAATATCTTCCGGGTCAACAACGCGCGCGCCGAAGCCCGCCATGCGCCCCTGCTCGTCGCGGATGGGAATCATAATGCGGTTGCGGAAGCGGTCAAAGAGCCCGCCGCTCTCGCGTTCTGAAAGCATCCCGGCATCCACCAAATCCTGCGGCAGGTACTTGCCGGAAAAATGCCGCATGAGGTTATCGTAACCCTGCGGGGCATACCCCAGCCCGAAGGTTTCGATGGTCGAATCACCCAACCCGCGTTTCTCGCGCAGGTAGGTCAAAATCCCGGCATTCGCAAACAACTGACTGCGGTAATACACGACCGCGTCTTCGAGCAGGACGCGTAAATGCTCATGCGCTTCCTTCTGCTGGGGCGTCTCGCGCTGATACTCTTTGACCTCCACCCCCGCGCGGACGGCGAGTTTATTCAAGGCTTCCTTAAAGTCAACCCCCTCGCGCTTCATCACAAATTTGAAGATGTCGCCGCCTTCATTACACGCGCCGAAACAACGCCATGTCCCCGATTCGGGCCAGACCACAAAGGCAGGCGTGTGTTTGTTATCGTGGAATGGACAAAAACCGGTCATGTTCCGGCCGGCTTTGCGCAGTTTGACCCCCGCCTCAGAAACGAGGTCAACGATGTCTATTTTGGCTTTGATCTCATCAATGGTGGACATGCAATAAGGACAGAGGATAGAGAACGGAGGCGAAATCTCGCCTGTATTGTAAAACGGTTTTGATTCGCCAACCTTGCGAGTTGATTTTAGCGGTCAAAGTTTTCACCTCGTCCTTCGTCTCTCCTAAAACCCTTCGAGATGACTCAAATCGGCGATGCCGGTTGAGAGATTGGCAATTCGCTGCAACAAACCGAGACGATTTTCTTTCACTTTTTTGTCTTCTGCCATCACCAGCACTTTATCGAAGAAGGCGTTGATGGAAGGGACAAGGACAAGGACGATCTCGAGAAAGTCATTGACGGTGGACCGCTGACCGCTGACCGCTTTCTTGAATGCAGCGTATAAGTCCTTTTCTTCCTTCTCGGCGAGGAGTTTTTCGTTCACCTCGTAGGATTCTTTTTGATCGCGGGTAATGCGGACGCATCTTGCATACCCGGGCAGGATCGTGGACCAGTCTGCGCGGCTCACCCACGCCGATAGCTGCTTCACCGCCCGGGCCGCTGCCGCCGGGTTGGCGGATTGCGCCGCCAGCACCGCTTCGACAACCTCGTGTTTGTAGCCAGCATCCTTCAAAACCACTGACAAGCGCCCACTAATAAATTCCAGAATCTGTTTTTGCGCTTCGGCGTTGACTTCGATGGGCTGGGTTTTGGCAGAGTGTTTGATGGCTGCAATCAGGTCAATATCCATATCATGTTCAATGAGCGGTTGGACCAGTCCGATTGCGGCGCGGCGTAAACCGAACGGGTCTTTCGCGCCGGTGGGAGCCAGTCCCGCCGCGAACATGCCCACGAGTGAGTCGAGTCTGTCTGTGATGGCGAGCGCCACACCGGCTTTGCTTTGCGGCACGGTTTGATATTGTTCTGCAATCGCCTGCGCTACTTCGGGGGCTTCACCAGAACGCAGGGCATACTCGCCGCCGATGATGCCTTGCAGGGAGGTCATTTCGGTGACCATCTGCGTGACCAAATCCGCTTTGGAGAGATAAACGGCGCGAGCCAGAGTCTTGATGAGCAGCATGTCTTTGAAGCCGAGCAAGCCGCCGATCTCTGCGCCAAGTTTCAACATACGGTCTGATTTATCGAGCATGGAACCGAGTTTGGTGTGGAAGGTCAGCGAGGCAAGTTTGGGACGATACTCTTCGAGTTTGAGTTTGACATCTTCGCGGACAAAGAAGTTGGCATCTGCAAAGCGCGCGCCCAACACATGCTCGTTCCCTTCTCTCACCGTATCAATATGAATATCATCACCGTTTCTGACTGCAACGAAATGCGGCAAGAGCGTCGAAGGTCGAACGTCCAAGGTCTGGTCTGATTTTTGACTTTCGACTTTTGACTGAATTGGGAAGTATCTCTGGTGTTTCTTCATGACCGAAATAAGAACATCTCTCGGCAAAGCCAGAAATTCAGAGTTGAATCCGCCCATCACAGCGGTGGGCATTTCGATGAGGTTGGTAACTTCATTCAATAAACCATCTTCGATGATGGCTTCCCCACCGACGAGGTGCGCGGCTTCGTCCACCTGCGCCACGATGGCGGCTTTGCGTTCTTCTTTATCCAACACGATGCCCAATTCCCGAATCACATCGAAATACTTATCGGCGGAAGGAATGGTCATTTCTGGAGAGTCATACGGGCGCAAGCCACGTGTCACATTGCCACTGACCACGCCAGCATATTCGAACGGAATGACCATGTCACCAAGAAGTGCCACGTACCAGCGAATCGGACGTGAGAAAGCAACGCCAGAGTCGTTCCAGCGCATGGATTTTTCGAACTTGATATCTGCCACCAATTTCGGCAGCGTTTCGGCGAGGACTTCGGGTGTGGGGCGTCCGGTCTGTTTGACGACAGCAAAGACATATTTGCCCCCGCCTTCTTCACGGATTTCAAGACTCTTGGTATCTACATTATTTTTCTTGGCAAAGCCCATGCCAGCGGGTAACGCAATACCGTCTTTGTCAAAGGCTTTATCGGCGGGTGGACCTTTGACGAGGTCTTCGCGGTCTGGCTGATTCGGGGAGAGAGAGTCCACTGAAACAATGAGCCGCCTCGGGGTTGTAAAGATGCGAATGTCGCCGTGAGTGAGATTCAGTTCCTTGAGGAGAGTCGGCACACGGGTGGATAAGGCTGCGTAGGCGGTATCGACGTCGTCTGCTGGGAGTTCTTCAACACCA
>DAOTXI010000104.1:0-12078 GCA_034435475.1 Anaerolineales bacterium | reverse complement strand
CGCCCAACACGCGGATATATGCCGTTTGGGAAGGGGAACTGGGCGGGGATGAAACGGAATTTCGATGGCGTTTTCAATTTGCCCCTGCAAGCCCGACTCCGATAGGAAAATGATATGCAGAACCAGCCTGATGCAGCGATGAAAAAAGTCCTTATTGTCAGCCGCGCCTTCCCGCCGTTTTTTCCGGTGGGCTATTCCATTCGCGCCGCGAAATTCATCAAATACCTGCCCTCTCTCGGATGGCTGCCTTCCGTCCTCACTGTGGATGAAGATAAGGAATACGAAACTCTGAGGAGGGTTGGCAGTGAGGCGCTCCTCTCCGAAATTCCCGAAGGCGTAATCATCCATCGCACCTATCCCGGCGAGCCGTCGGTCGAATATTTGGAAAAAGAAAAGCGATTTGGAAAAAAGAACCGCCTTGCCGGGTTTCTTGCAAAGATAATTGGAAGCGCCCGCCGTTGGATGTTCCGTTCGCTTCTCCCTGACCGGCAACTGGCATGGCTTCCGTATGCGGTTCGCGCCGGACGGAGAATCATCGAACAGGAAGGCATAGACCTGATCTTTGCCACCTGCCCGCCCTTCTCTGACGCGCTGATCGGCGCCTGCCTGAGGATCCTGACGGGGAAACCGCTCGTTCTGGACTTTCGCGATGATTGGATCGAAACGCCCTGGTATTACTCGAAGCCGCTGCCCATTCGCCTCATCGAAGGCGCGATGGAACGCTGGGCGGTGGGACTGGCGGATAAAGTGATCCTTGTGACGCAGTGGAGCAGGAAGGCGTTTGTTGCGCGTTACCCCTCGCAACCGGCGGAGAAATTCATATTCATTCCAAACGGCTGCGATTTGAAGGATTTCGAAGCCGTGCGCGCCATGCAGGCGCCTTTGAATGAAAAATTCCGTATCGTCCATGCCGGTTCGTTGAACGATTCGAAACTATGGGCGAGAAGCCCGCGCGGGTATTTCCAGGCGGTTTGCCAGATGCTTGAAAAGCAGCCGCAACTGGCGGATCGCATCTCGTTGGAATTTGCCGGCGATTTTACGGACAATCACCGCGAAATGGCAAAAGAGATGGGGCTGGCGGGCATGATCCGGGAACACGGACACCTCAAACATGCCGACGTCCTGCGCCTGATGAAATCGGCGGACCTTCTGATGGCGATGAATTATGAGGATTTTGCCACGTTGATTCCCGGAAAGATATACGAATATTGGGCGGTGGGCAACGCGCCGATCCTCTTCCTCAGTTGCAAAGGCGCCGGGCAGGAATTGCTTGATGAAAAGAACCTGGGCGTTACGGTCCCCCCGAACGATGTGAATGGAATCGAACAGGCAATTCAAAACGCGTACGATCAATATGCGCTGGGCAGCCCGCTGAAAATAAACCCTGCCGGTTTTGAGGAATACGACCGTAAGGCGCTTGCGGAGAAACTGGCGCGGATTCTTTCCAGTTTATTTTCACCAGATTGAAATTCGTTGAAATGGATGATGAAAAAAGGATGAATGAAATGAAAACAGAAATTCTCCCGAATTTTTTGGTTATTGGAGCATTCAAATCCGGGACGAATTCCCTGTATCACTATTTGGAAGCGCACCCACAGGTCTTTATGTGCCCCGCCAATGAACCGAGTTTCTTTGCATTCGAAGGAAAGAAAATGAGCGGCGGCCGCTGGGCTGAGGGCGTGGTGACGGATTTCGAAGATTATAAAAATCTTTTTGTCGGAGCCGCGGGGAAGATCGCTGTCGGCGAGGTATCGCCCACCTACCTTGTCAGCCCAGAAGCGCCGGGGCGAATTAAACATTATTTGCCCGATGCCAAGTTGATTGCCATCCTTCGCCATCCGGTGGACCGGGCATATTCCCAATGGCAGATGGAAGTCCGCCAGGGAAACGAAAAAACCGGGGACTTCGCCGAGGCGATTAAAACGGTCAAGGTCGTTTCCGACGGGAGCACCCGCCGCCGCTTTGTGGCGGGAAGTTTGTATTTTCAACTGCTCCAAAAATATTACGACCTGTTCGATCCTTCGCAGATGTGCGTATTATTATTCGACCACCTTTCCACTGACAGGGGGGGGATGGTGAAGAAGTTATACGGTTTCTTGAACGTCGATTCCTCTTTTGTGCCGCAAAATATCAATGTTCGCTTCAACGAAGGCGGGGGCGTGCCGCGGAACAGGGCGGGCGGGTTTTTGCTCCAAAAGTTTTTTCCGACCCTTTCGGGAATAAAGTCGCTGATACCGCAGGGGATTCGGGAAAGTTTCGTCCGCGGCGTTCGGCGTCAACTGTTGGCGAAACCCCCAGAACTTGCCCCTGAACTCCGCGCGGAATTGTCGGTATTTTTTAGGGACGACATTCTACGCCTTCAAGACCTGATTCACGAAGATCTTTCCGCATGGTTGACCTGATAAAGATTCATTCTCAGCGATATATCCGGCAGATTTATTATGCGCATATTGCTCATCTCAAACACATTTCCATATCCCCCCAATTCGGGGTTTCCATTGCGCGTCTACAACCTTCTGTACCGCATTGCCCGGGAGCATGAGGTCTGGCTTGCATCGTTCAATGCCGGGCATGAAAACCCTGCCGATATTGAACATTTGCGCGAGATTTGCCGCGAGGTTGTTACGGTTCCCTTTTCGCGTCAGGGCGGGTTGTCGAATCCGCTACAGGCGGCGCGTTATTTTTTCAAGGGAATTCCGCCCACCCTGCGGGCATATGAGTCACGGCAATTTTTGGAAAAAATCCTGGAACTGATTTCCAGGGTGGATTTTGATGTCATCCAAATCGAAGACTCGCACATGAGCATTTACCTGGATTATCTACCCAGCGCTGTTCGCTCAAAGACCCTTCTGACTTTTCACGATGTGAACTTCCACAAACATGAGAAGATGAGTCAGGTGGAGCCAAAACGCGCCAGGAAATTACGGGCCTGGTTTCATGGCCGCATGATGCGGGACTGGGAACCTTTTCAGGCTCAGCGATTTGGGCAATGCATCACCATGTCACAATCCGACAAGGATTTATTGCTGGCAGCCAATCCTGGGTTGAAAATAACCGTCCTGCCCAACGGCGTGGATACGCGGCTGCACTCTTTCCTTCCTTTTCCCGAGAATATGAACCGCCTGATTTTTGTCGGGAACATGGCATATCGCCCCAACATCGACGCTGTGACGCACTTTTGTAAAAATATATACCCGATCATCAAGGCGAATTATCCGAAGATCGAATTTTGGATCGTAGGCAAAGACCCATCTCCAGAGGTGACAAACCTTGCCGGAAATGGGGTTCATGTTACCGGACAAGTTGACGATCTGACCCCATATTATAAAGATAGTATCATGTGTGTTGTCCCGTTGCGCGCGGGGGGAGGGACACGCCTCAAGATTCTTGAAGCCATGGCGCTTGGCCGCCCAGTGGTGACTACGACCGTCGGCTGCGAAGGGCTTGAAGCCCGGAACGGCGAACATCTTTTTATTGCAGATACGCCCGAGTTGTTTGCCAAATATGCCCTTGATCTTATGAATAGCAAGCGGCTATGGTCGGATATAACCCGCCAGGCGCGCGCTCTGGCAGTGGAACGTTATGATTGGGACCTGATCGCGCAAAAGCAGGTTCAACTTTATGAAGAAATTTGCATCCGAAATTCAAGGACAACAACGTAATGAACAATCAAATTCGTAAATTGCTATGGGTTGCGCCCGGCAACCCCGAAATAAGCCTGGACTCAGCGACATGGCTTGATACCAGCAGGGAGTTGAATCGCTCCGGCTGGGATGTGACGCTTATCGCTGTGGGGGACGGCAAACCCAAATTGCTGGGAGGCGTGCAACTTTACAGTATTGTGAGGCCGGAAATCTATCTTTTACGCCAGCTGGTTTTTCATGCCCGCGCGCTTTCTTATATCTACCGTTTCCTGAACTCCACGGATGTAATTCTTTTCCATTCCATGTCTGCTCCCTGGATGCTCGTGCTGGCGATGTTCTTGCGCCTTCGAAACCGCCATCTGCCCGCCCTCATCATGGATACCCGGACGGTGGATATGGCCCCCGCCTCCCGCGGGCGATGGAAGGACAGTGTCCGCCGCAACTTTCACGCCTTTATTGAAAAAAGGGTCAATCGTTGGGTGGATGGCCGCCTTGCCATTACCCCGCGCATGGCGGATTATGTCAAGATTCCTCGTGAAAAATTATGGGGCGTTTGGCCTTCCGGCGTGGATGCTGAATTATTCAAACCCGCGCAATTGTCGAGAATCTGGCCTGCCGGCGGTGAGCCGATTCAATTGGTGTATGTGGGGATTTTAAACTACGAGCGCAACCTGATGAATTTGAGCGCCGCCGTGGTGAAAGTAAATGCTGAAGGAATACCCATTATTCTTTCGCTGGTCGGCGATGGCAACCAAAAAGAAGAACTGGAAAAATTCGCCGGAACGACCAACGGCTGTGTGCGAGTCCTGCCGCGCGTGGATCACACACAAATTCCCGGCGTGTTGAGCAGGGCGCATATTGGTGTGTTGCCTTTCCCGGATGAGGAAAAATTTCAAGTGAGCAGCCCCATCAAATTGTTCGAGTATATGGCGTCCGGGATGCCCATCCTTGCAACGCGTATTGCCTGTCATACCGATGTCATTGGCGATGGCGATTATGTGATCTGGATGGAAGGCTCGGACGAAGAGTCCCTGCTGACCGCTCTTCGCCAAGTGTGGAAGAAAGTCCACGAGTTCCGCGAGATGGGTGGGCGAGCCGCCATCGCCTCCGCAGCCTGGACCTGGGCCGAATCTGCGCGTAAGCTGAAGACTGCGCTCGAAACCGGGCTGGACAACCTTGCCAATCACAAGGTTTGAGAAACTTTATGCCTGACAAAAAGGGTTATTTTCTTTTTTCACTCGATACGGAACTCGCCTGGGGATATTTCGATCAATATCGCCCGGGCAGGTTTTCCAACGGCGGCGTTTGGGAACGCAAAGCCGTCCATCGCCTGTTGGATATTTTCGACGAGTTCGAAATTTCGGCCACCTGGGCGGTGGTGGGACACATGTTCTTCGCCTCCTGCGAGAAATGCGAAGTTTGCCCTGTCCTGGAGTGGAAAGGGAAACACTCCAGCTTCGAACAAATCTACGAAACGAACGATCAACTGTGGTACGGTGCGGATGTCATTGACCTGCTGCAAGCCCGCGGCGCCCGGCATGAGATCGGTTTTCACGGCTACACCCACAAGGTTTTCGACGAGCGCGTGATGACCGAAAAGGAAGCGAAAACAGAAATTTCGGAGTGGCGGCGGCTGGCAGCGCGAAAGAATATCACGCCATATTCTGTGGCGTTTCCGCGCAACCGGGTTGGGCATCTTGATGCTTTCAAGGCCGCCGGGTATATTTGCTATCGCGGGGATGAATTGCGCCCGAAGGGTCCGCGCTTTACCCTGCTAAGAAAAGCCATGAATATCATTGATTTGATCTTCCAAACCCGGACTCCGCTTGTCTATGAACCCATCCTCGACGAAAGCGGGCTGGTCAACCTGCCTGCCTCTCGTTGGCTTTTTGGCATGAACCGCCGGATCGAGGCGGCGCTCGATTCGGTGGGGCTGTCCACCATTCGCATCCGCCCGATGATTAATGCGGTCCAACGCGCTGCGCGGGAAGGTCGCATTGTTCATATTTGGGCGCATCCCGAGGAATTCAAAACGGATGCGGACTTCGAAAAATTGCGTTTCCTTCTCAGGTATGTTGCCGCTGAAATAAAAAAAGGCGCGATGCAATCCATTACGATGATTGATCTGGCGCGCAAGGTTTTGGCTTCGGGAGGCACGGCGTGAGGCAGACAGCGCATCCGGCGAAGGAAACGGTATTGGTGGTGGGTCCGGGCCTGGGTCAGGTTGGAGGCGTGGCCACTTTCATCGAGATTCTGGCCACTTCGCCTGTCATCGCCGAAAAATACCGCATCCTTCGGTTGGATACGACACGGTCTGCGCAGGATTTGGGGTTGGAAAACCGCCTCTCGCTGACGAATATCAATTATCTCGTCCGGCAGATATTGCAATTCGTTGTGGTCAACCTGCGCGAGAAACCGGGGTTGATTCATGTGCAGGTGACG
This sequence comes from Anaerolineales bacterium, assembly GCA_034435475.1. Lineage (GTDB taxonomy): Bacteria > Chloroflexota > Anaerolineae > Anaerolineales > Villigracilaceae > Villigracilis. The sequence continues at coordinate 5,992 of DAOTXI010000104.1, read as the reverse complement.
TCAGGGCTGGCATTTTGGAAGGCTGGAATTTTTATCCTGTTGGGGAAACTGTTCGGCGCTGGAACGGTGGCGCATTTGCACGGCGGCATGTTCGATAAGTATTATGCCGCCTGCCGCCCGTGGACGAGGAAATGGATTGGGCGTTTCTTTGCTTCGTCTGATATGGTGGTTGCGCTTTCGGAAAAATGGCGGCAATTTTTACTCACAGAAGTTCGAGGCGATTTGCGCGTTGAAATCGCCTCGAACCCGGTGGATCGCCTGTTTGCCGAAGCGCTGGAGGCGGGGCAATCGGCTGTCAGCGATGGTAAAAAGGTTATACTTTTTCTTGGTAGTTTGGGAAGACGGAAGGGCGTGTTCGATATTCTACAGGCGGCGCCTGCGATCTTCGAGAAGCATCCCGATGCCCGCATCATCTTTGCCGGGGCAGAGGAAAGCCGGGGCGAAAAGCTGCGCATTGATGAACTGTGCCGCGAAAAGCGCCTCGATGAAAAAGCGACATTCATTGGCGTGGTAACGGGGAGGAAAAAATTGAGTGTATTTCAAAATGCCATGATTTACGTGCTGCCCTCCTATGGGGAAAACCTTCCCTTTTCCTTATTAGAGGCCATGTCGTTGGGATTGCCTGTTGTAACCACTCCCGTGGGCGCAATTCCCGAAATTGTAAAAGATGGCGAGAATGGGTTTCTCGTTGATCCGGGAGATATTCGCGCGCTTGCCTCGCGTGTCGATCGGCTGTTGAGCGACGAGCCGTTGAGGCGCGCCATGGCCGCCGCCAATCGGGCGAGGATCAAAGCGGATTTTATGCCGGACGATTCCATGAAGCAAATGGACAGGGTCTATAGCCGGGTGTTGCGCGGCGTTCCGGCAGTTGACCCGCATGTTTGACTATCAGGAGATGAGCCATGAATTTATCGTATAAAAACGAGAGATTGCTCAACCTTTATTATCGTCTTCCAAAATTCATGCGGGAAATATTTGCCGCGTTGTATTCATTGAAGGTTCGTAATCGGCGCTTCGGAAAGTCTTTTCAAGATCAAAGGCGCTTGTTGCGCGAAAACGAAGGCTTATCCCGCGCGGAAAGAGACAAGCGGCAGGTTTCAGATTTGAGGGAAACCCTGCGTTATGCGTATGAGAATGTGCCGTATTATCGGTCCCTTTTCGATCAAGCCGGGTTCCGACCCGATGATTTGCAGTCCGTCGCGGGTCTGAGAAGCCTCCCTTTGCTGGAAAGGGAGGCTGTTCGCGCGAAAAATGCAGAACTCCATTCAATAAATTATTCCGGACCAAAATTTACCCACCGCACCAGTGGTACAACTGGGACCACATTGGGCTTTACCCTGAGTGAAGAGGCCAACCAGCGGCATTACGGTTGTGTCTGGCATCATTACGGCTGGGCGGGGATGCGGCGCGGAGACCGACTGGCAACTTTTGGCGGGCATCCGTTGGCTCACCCCGATCGCCAAAAGCCGCCGTTCTGGTTGTATGATGCGGCTGAGAACGAGTTGTATTTTTCCGTCCAGCATATTTCCCCTAAAAACGCGCCATATTATGTGGAACAGCTGTTGCGTTTCAAACCTGTAATCGTCAGGGGTATCCCATCCTTCCTGAATTTGATCGCGCAGTTTATGATTGACAAAGGAATTTCTTATACGCCGCGCGGGGTTTTCACTTATAGCGAGACGCTGCTCGACCGCCAGCGCAGCGCGCTAAAGCAGGCTTTCAATTGCCCGGTTTATAATTTTTACAGCAATGGCGAACGCGCCGGGCATGTCCTGCAATGCGAACATGGCCGGTTGCATGTCCTTACAGAAACAAGTGTGATCGAAATCATCCGTGCGGATGGCTCTCCCGCAGCGGCTGGGGAGGTGGGGGAACTGGTGATTACCAGTATGATCAACCGTGCCATGCCATTGATCCGCTATAGGATTGGCGATACCGGAATCATGTCGCGGGAGGAGCATTGCCCATGCGGGCGCGAAACGCCGATTCTGGAAAACCTGACCGGGCGCACAAACGATTTCCTTGTAACAGGAGATGGCAGGCGCATCCGCCCGGTCGGCGTGTTTATGGGCACGCCAATGGTAAAGGCAGCGCAGTTTGTTCAAGAGGAGGCAGGGTCTGTTGTTGTAAAGATCATTCCCCGCGAGGGGTTTGGTCCAGCGGACGAAAAGAAGGTCGTGCATGAATTGGAAGCCGAGCTGGGCCAATCCACCCGTTATCAGATCGAGATTGTGGATGAACTCCCGTTCGGCGCAAACGGCAAGTTGCAACATATTGTTTCAAAAGTGCCCTCCTAGTGGAAAAGAGAGGATCATTGCCAAACCAAAGTGGTTCTAAACGAGTTTTAATGCTTGTGGAAAATAACCCGTTCTGGCGGGACGTGCGCGTGCGTCAGGAAGCGCAGTCTTTGATGGACGCCGGATATGCCGTGTCTGTCATTTGCCCAGGCATGACCGGGCGGAAATTTCACGAGGAGATGTCTGGCATTCATATTTTCACATACCCGCCCCCGTATCAGGGGCGTGGGTTTTTCGGTTATGCGTTTGAATACGGCTATTCCCTCTTGGCGATGTTCCTGGTTACTTTAAATGTTTTCGCGCAGAGAGGGTTTGACATTATTCACGCCGCCAACCCGCCGGATACTGCCGTGTTGATTGCCATTTTTTACAAACTATTTGGAAAGCGTTTTGTTTTTGACCATCACGATCTCTCTCCCGAAATTTTCAGCCTGCGATTTGGGTCTAAAAAAGGAGCTGCCCGTTTTATACACCGAATTTTGGTCTTTTTAGAACGGCTTTCCTGCCGCGTTGCAGACCATGTAATTACAACAAATCAATCCTATAAAAACATCGAGTTGCAGCGAAGTAAAATCCCGGAAAGCGCCATCACCATCGTTCGTAACGGGCCGGACCTTGAGAGACTTCGACTGGTGGAATTTCCGCCCGAGTTGCGCCGCGCAGGAAAGACGACCATTGTCTACCTTGGCATTATTGGATTCCAGGATGGAGTGGATCATTTACTGAATATCCTCAACCGATTAGTATATGAATTGAATCGGCGCGATTTTTTTTGTATTATTGCCGGCGATGGCGATGCGCTGGACGATCTCAAAAAACAGGCGCGTGACCTCAACCTGGATGGATTTGTAATGTTTGCCGGATACATCCCGCATGAAAGTGTCGCCAAATATATTTCCGCAGCCGACTTATGTGTTGCCCCTGAAAAACCCAGCCCCATCAATAATTATTCCACCATAATTAAAATCATGGAGTATATGGCGCTTGGCAAACCAATTGTGGCATTTGACCTTATCGAACATCGTTATTCCGCACAGGACGCCGCCTTGTATGCGGAGGACGGCAAAGATCTCGACTTTGCCCGGAAGATATCTTTCCTCATGGACAATCCCGATCAACGCGAGAGGATGGGGCAGCAGGGCAGGGCTCGCGTGGAGGAGGTTCTTGCGTGGCGGCATCAGGCCAGGGCGTTGATCGAAGCATATGGAAAAATTACCGATCCTGCTTCATGAATCGGGATCGAAAAATTCAATCACATTTATCGAGGTGTGTTTTATGAGTGTCGCCGACTACAAGGAGAGGATGTCATGCTTTTAGATGAAGAAATTATTGAACACCACCCGGTCATAGGGAAACGATTGCGTCCCGGAAAAAAAATCGTACTGACTCATCCTGAATGGGGCGATTATGTGTTGCAATCCAACAATTTTGGATTCCGCTCCTCCCGCGATTACGTTCCTATGAAAGCAGCCGGGATCAAGCGCGTCTTAATGTTTGGCGATTCGAATGTTTTTGGCAACGGTGTTTCCAACGACCAGCGATTCCCTGATATTCTGGAAACCATTCTGCCCGACGTGGAGGTCTATAACTTTGCCTTGGAAGGCTTTGCAGTGGACCAGCAGTATCTTTGTTACCAGGAATTTGGGATTCAATTCGAACACGATTTGATAGTTATTGCGCCTGCGGTCGAAACGATTCGCAAATTAACCACCCATTACGAATCGACCCAGGATGAAAACAACGTCCTGCGGTGCTTTGCCCGACCCTACATTGAACTAAAAGATGGGAAACTGGTGCGCGGCAATATCCCCGTGCCGGAGGGATTCGTGGATCCCGACGAACTGCCTGAAAACGAAAAAGAGAAGGTACACCGCGGAGGTACATTCGCAAAAATTGGCGACATGCTGCAAAAAGTAAACCTCAAAGATGTCGTTTTGCGAAATATCCGTTACCAGCCGTTTCCCGAATACGATAATCCCGATAACCCCGCCTGGCAGGTCATGAAAGCCATTATTCTCGAATGGGCGGCGCGCAGTCTCGCCCCTTTGATGATTGTTCCATTGCCGCGTTTTATCTATGTCAAGGAACAGACCAGCCCGGAATTCTACCGCCTGCGATTCCGTGAAGCTGCCGCCGAAGCCAAATGTCGTTTGTACGATCCGCTTACGGACCTGCTGACAAAGCCGATGGAAGAACGCCGAAAAATGTATTTTTTGGAAGGGCATCTTACGCCGTACGGACAAAAATGCATGGCTGAATTTATCGCTCCCCACGTTCAAAAAGCCCTGCAAGGCTGAAAATCCAATTTTTAAGTAGAGGTATCATGACCGAAATAGAAACCAAGATTCGCAAGTTTTTAGCTGAAAATTTTATCCTCAGCGAACAGGTTGAGCAATTGGGCATGTCCGATTCTTTTCTCGAAAAAGGTGTCATCGACTCGACCGGTATTCTGGAACTCGTTTTTTTTGTCGAAGATCAATTCGGAATTCAAATCGATACATCCGAGGTGCTTCCCGAAAATTTCGATTCAATCGAAAGCCTGGCTTCCTATATCCGCCGAAAGCAGAGCGGGGGTTGATTGCCCCGCGAGGCAAACTATGTGTGGTATCGCAGGTACGTTGAATCTTGCGCCGCGGCCGCCCGTGGATCCGGAATTGGTCTATTCCATGCTCAAAGCGATTCGTCACCGCGGGCCGGATGAAAACGGCGTATTTGCCAATGAGGTGGTCGGGCTTGGAAGTGCGCGCCTTTCCATTATCGATCTGGCGGGCGGGCGGCAGCCCATTCATAACGAAGACGACACAATCTGGGTGGTCTTCAACGGCGAAATTTATAACTACCTCGAATTGCGCCGCGAATTGGAATCCGCCGGACATGTATTTTCCACCCACACAGACACCGAAGTATTGGTCCACTTATATGAAGAGGACGAACAAGGCTGGCTGCTGAAACTCAACGGCCAGTTTGCCATCGCGTTGTGGGACCAGAAGAAACAAACCCTAATCCTTGCGCGCGACCGACTGGGCGTGCGCCCCATCTTCTACGCTGTCAAGGATGGCGCGCTTTACTTTGCATCCGAAATGAAGGCGCTGTTCACCCAACCCGGCCTGCGTACCGAGTTCGACCCGATTGCCCTGTCGCAAATTTTCACCTTTTGGACCACACTTGGAAATCGCACCTGCTATCAGAACATTTCCAGCGTGCTGCCGGGTCACTTTTTGAAGATCCGCGATGGACAGATAAAGGAGCAACCCTACTGGTCACTGGATATGAACCTCGCCTCAGACTCAGCCGAGCCTTCCCTCGACGAAGCGGCGGAGCAACTGCTCTGGCTTTTGAAAGACGCCGTACGCCTGCGCCTGACGCGCTCGGATGTGCCAGTTGGCGCCTATCTCAGCGGCGGCTTGGATTCTTCCAGCATCACTGCGCTTGCCAGCCAGCATTCCAGCGCGCGACTGAAAACCTTCAGCATTGCCTTTGGCGATCAGGCATTCGACGAATCGGATTATCAAAAGCGCACGAACGATTTTCTCGGCGTGGATAACGATGCGATTCATTGCTCCCATGCCGACATTGCCGCTGCCTTTCCCGATACGGTCCGTCATGCCGAAATGCCTCTGTTGCGGACGGCGCCCGTTCCGATGTTCCTCCTGTCGCGGCTGGTGCGTGAACGCAATTTCAAAGTCGTATTGACC
>DAOTXI010000103.1:0-5234 GCA_034435475.1 Anaerolineales bacterium | reverse complement strand
GATTGGAGGAAATGCATTCGATAATTATAAGGGATTGAGCGGATCAACTTCCCGTAATAGCAAATACATTCACCGCCTGGTTCTTGCCCTTGAACACGATCTTCCCGAGGTCTTCCATCTTATACGAGTCTGGCAGACCCTCGCGGGTATAACCGTCAATCAACAGCGGACGAAGCGCCTCTTTTGTATATTCCTGAATGCGATCCGCGAGATTGACCGTATCGCCGATGCAGGTGTAGATTGCGCGATTCTGCGTGCCGGTGTAGCCTGCCACCATTTTCCCCGAAGTGATCCCGATCCCAATTCGAAGGGGAGTCTTATCCTGCGTCAATTGGTTTTTATTGAATACCTTCAATTGTTCCAGCATTTGCAGCCCCGCCTTCACCGCCCGTTCGCGATGATCGTCGTAATAGATCGGCGCGCCGAAGACCGCCAGCACCCCGTCGCCGACGATCTGGTTGACGATGCCGCCGTTTTGAGTGATGGCGTCGAACATCATGCTGAAATACTGGTTGAGTAATTCGATGGAGTCCGACGGCTCCTGGCTTTCCGTGATGGTCGTGAACGAGCGGATGTCCGAGATCAATACCGTCGCCGTTACCATCTGTCCGCCGAGCGAAAAGCCGCTGCGCAACAATTCCTCCGCCACTTCCTTCGTTGTAAACGTTCGGAACAACTTTCTCTGCTCGTCGCGCAGGCGTTTCTTTTCGAGGCTGGCATTCACCCGCGCCCGCAGCAGGATCGGGTTGATCGGTTTGGTCAGGTAATCTTCCGCGCCCAACTCCACGCACTTTACCACCGCGTCCAATTCCTCCATCGCCGACGTCATGATGATCGGAATTTGCCGCAGGTCCACATCGTTCAGGCAGGCTTCCAGCACTTCGAACCCGTTCATCACGGGCATCTCGATGTCGAGCAGCATCAGGTCGAACGCGCCGGTGCGGAATTTTTCCAGCCCCTCCCTGCCATGATCCGCCGTCTCGACAATATGCCCCTCCATTTCGAGATTGCGCGAAAGTACCATGCGGTTGACCATGTTATCGTCCACCACCAGCAGGTGCGCCGGTTCAGAAGGGATGGATTTCATGGCGGGATTCATTTCAGTTCCTCCAGCCTTTTGCGCAGGATTTCAAACGCCTCGTTCAGGACCTCGAGCCTTTTCCCCACTTCAAGGTTTTTCTCCCGCCCCATCATTTCCAACTCACGCGCCAGCATGGCAAGGTCTTCCGCGCCAAAGGTTAATGCGTTCGACTTGACGCTGTGCGCCGCCCGTCGAAACGTCTTGGCGTCATTTACGACAATCGCGTTCCTCATCTCATCCATTTGATGGAGGGTGTCCTTGAGAAAGGCATCCATCAACTCCATGATGAAATCCGCCCCTGCGCTTTCCTTGAGCGCATTGAATGTGTTTAGGTCCAATACAGACATGTTTCTCCAACTTGTAGACCACGCCGCAAGCGTGATCTACATTTTTGCCTTGAACAGCGCATCCACCAACTCCACCACGCGGATGGGCTTGGGGATGTAATGATCCATGCCCGCCTCCAGGCACATCTCGCGGTCGCCCTGCATCGCGTTGGCGGTCAGACCGATGATGTAGGGTCGGTTTCGACTTGTCAGATCTCTGATTCTTCGTGTCGCTTCCAGCCCGTCCATTTCGGGCATCTGCACATCCATCAGGATCACATCGTACGGCACATGTTCGGTCATGCGCAGGGTCTCGATCCCGTTCCCGGCGACATCGGCTTTGTAGCCCATTTGCTCGAGCAATCTCAACGCCAGTTTTTGGTTCACCGAATTGTCTTCAGCGAGGAGAATTCTCAACGGGTGGCGCAGAGCCATTTGCGGGTCCGGTTTGAAGCGTTCTGTGGTGGTGCGCTTCGCATCCTCTTCGGTCTGGACGAAGAGTCCCACCAGCGTGTCAAATAATTGCGATTGCTTGATGGGCTTGGTCAGGTAGGCGGAAAATATTCTTGCATCGTCGCCCGCCTCGCGCCTGCCGAGTGAACTGAACAGCACCAGCGGGAATCCGGTTGATTTTTCGCGCAGTTGTTTTGCAAGTTCCAACCCATCCATTTCGGTCATGTGCATGTCGAGGATGGCGATATCGAAAGGTTCGCCTTGTTCGATCCAGGTCAGAGCCTGGATGGGGGATTCGGTATCGCGCGGTATCATACCCCATTTGGCGGTCTGCATGTTGAGGATGTAGCGGTTGGTGGCGTTATCGTCCACGATCAACACGCGTTTGTTTTGCAGGGCAGGCTGGATGCCAAGATGCAAATGTTTTTTCGCCGGGGCGATCTCGGCGACCTCGGCTTTGATGTTGAAGATGAAGGTAGAGCCGCGACCTGCTCCGTCGCTGTGCGCCCACATCGAGCCACCCATCATCTCGGTCAGTCGTTTGCTGATTGCAAGCCCCAGCCCTGTCCCGCCGTATTTGCGCGTGGTCGAAGAATCTGCCTGTGAAAAGGATTGGAACAGGCGGCTCATTCCTTCAGCGGTGAGACCAATGCCTGTATCGCGGACGGCAAAGGTGAGCAATGCCTTTTCTTTCGCGCCTCCATTTTTATAGCGCTGGCTGGAGACCGTCAGTACCACCTCACCCTTGTCTGTGAATTTGACCGCGTTGCTGAGCAGGTTTGTAATGACCTGCCGCAGGCGCGTCACATCGCCGACGATGGCGGGGGGAATGTCGCCTTCGAAGATGTAGGCAAGGTCTATGCTTTTTTCGACGGCTTTTGCGCTGACCAGGTCGAGCGAGGCTTCCACGCAGTCGCGCAGGTCGAAGGGCTGGTGTTCGAGGTCCATGCGCCCGGCTTCGATCTTCGAGAAGTCGAGGATGTCGTTAATGATGGCAAGCAGGGCATCGCTCGAACTGCGGATGGTCTCGACATAGTCGCGTTGTTCGTCGTTCAGGCTGGTATCGAGCAGGAGTCCGCTCATACCGATTACGGCGTTCATTGGCGTGCGGATCTCATGACTCATCGTGGCGAGGAAGGCGCTCTTGGCTTCGTTGGCTTGTTCGGCGGCAGCGCGGGCAATGCGCGCCTCCTCGAACAGGCGGGCATTCTGAATGGCGGTTGCCGTTCCCGAAGCTATGGATTCGATCAGTTTGATGGTGGCTTCATCGTAGGCGTTTTCGCGCTCAAAGTTTTGAATGGTAATGCCCCCGATCAGGTCGCGCCCGACGATCATGGGCGTCATCACCACCGATTTTGGGATTTCACCCGTGGCGGTCATGCTCGAACCGAGTTTCTTCCACAGGATGGGGGAGCGGCGGTTGATGACCAGGGTTTTGCCCTGCTTCGATGCTCTGAGGGTGAAATCGTTGAGGGGGAAGGGCGGGTATTGCACACGTTCATCCCCCTTGGTCGCATAATGGGCAGTGACCGTTTTTGTCTCTTCGTCGTATAAACCGATGCCGATGTTATCCTCGCCGACCAGATCGCGCATTTTTTTGCCGACCTTCTCGATGATGGTGGCGACATCCAACTGCCGGGTGAGCACCTGCCCAATGTCGTTCAGAATCTCAAGTTCGGCTGCGCGGCGCCGGGTTTCGTTGAAAAGGCGCGCGTTTTCGATGGCAACGCTTGCGGCGCTGGCGATGGTCTCGAGCAGGCGCATGGTTGATTCGCTGAAATAATCTTCATGCTCCAGGTTTTGAAGCGAGATACCCGTCACCGACTCCCTGCGGATGACGATGGGCGTGGCGCACAACGACTTGGGGAGTCTGGATCGGGAGCCTTTGAAGTCAGGATATTTCGATGCGTATTCGTCGAAGTTGCGGTTGATGACGAAACTCTTGCGTGTGGCTTTCACCTGTTCTACGATGTGTGAATGCAAGCTGGTGGCTTTCTTCGGCGGAATCTCCCACTCTTTGCCCTGCTCGTAGGCGAATTCGTAGATCATGGTCTGCGTGTCCAATTCCACCGTGTAGATCACAGCTGAATCGACCGAGAAGATTTCAGCGAGTTTACGCCCGACAGACTGGTAGATGGATTTGATATCGAGGTTCGAGACCAATGCCTGCTGGACCGAGTTAAGCGCGCCAAGTTCGCTGTTCTGTTGTTCGGTCTCCTTGAGCAGGCGCTGGGTTTCGTCGAACAGGCGCGCATTTTGAATGGCAACGCCCATGTTTGCGGAAAGAATCTGCAAAATACGCAAACTATCTTCGTTGAACGCGCCAGGTTTGTAACTTTGCACATCCACAACGCCAAGCACCCGGTCTCCGACCATGATCGGCACGCCCATGTATGATTCGATCTCATCTTCGTCTTCCGGCGCGGTCACGTATGCCGCTGCGCCATTCTGTTCGATTTCAACAGCGGTATTCAACAACATGGGCTGTTTTGAGATGATGATCTTTGAGGTCAGCCCCTCGCCGAGTTCCCAGGGCGGTTCGTTTTCGTAATAGAGATTATCGCTGACACTATATGCCAGGCGCACAATATTTGTCTCGGTATTGTAGAACAGGATATCCACGATCTCGGCATTGAAGGTCTCGTGGATCTTGTTGCCCACATTGCGCGTGATGGCATCCACAGCGAGGGCGCGCGACATGGATTCGCTCACACTATTGAGAATGGCAAGTTCGGCGGCGCGTTGTTCGGTTTCCTTGAGCAGGCGCTGGGTCTCGTCGAAGAGGCGGGCATTTTCGATGGCAACTCCGATCGAGTTGGCAATTGTCATCAGCAGGCGCACATCCGATTCGGAGAAGGCATCCTCTTTTTCCAGGTTTTGGAGGGAGATTACGCCCCGTGCTTCATCTCCGACGATCATTGGCACCCACAAGCCGGAGCGCACCACGACGTCCTGGTTCGCGTTCGCGCCGAGATTATTCGACTGAAATTTACGAGACTCTTCTTCGAAATTCCGATTGACCACGATTGGTTGGCGTGTGCGGATGACATATCCACCGAAGCCGCCGCCATCTTCCCTTAACGGAAGCGGGTCCTGGTACAGCCTTTCGCCGTTCTCGATGATATATGGATAGTGCGTAAGTTTTTCCTTGTTGTCATAAACGCTCAACACCACGATCTGCGCATCGAATATTTCGCGAATTTTTTCACCGGTGCGGTCATACACCGACTGGATATCCAACTGCGTATCCAACCCGGCGAGGATGCTGTTGATCAGCGCCATTTCCTCGGCGCGTTGGCGCGTTTCGGCGAAGAGTTTGGCGTTTTGAATGGAGATCGCCATGCTCCCGGCAAGCGTGGAGAGCAGGCGCAGAT
>DAOTXI010000102.1:0-6532 GCA_034435475.1 Anaerolineales bacterium | reverse complement strand
ATCCCTCTGATAGCGGGGCAACGGCTTCTTTGTTCGTGCTGAATTCGTAATAGTTGTTATAGGTGGTGATCTCTTCGTAGGCGTTGGCGGGGTCGCCGAGTTCATCGCTCAAGGCCGGGAAGGTCTGGGCGGGCGCGGCGGCGGTTTCCTCTTCGGCGGGCGCGCACGCGGCAAGGGCGGCGCTGCCCGCGATCACACCTGCGGCTTTGATAAAATCGCGCCGGGTGAGATAGGTTTCCTTTGGGGTGATTTCTGATGAACGAACCGGGATGGATTTATAAGGGTTGGTCATGATTTCTCCTCGTTAAATTTCAAAGTAGGGGCGACTCGTCCGAATCTTGCAAGACATCGTTGCGCCGTAAAGGGTCGCCCAATGATGTTGATTTTATCCTGCCTGCAAGGGCGACCCTTTGTCTCGGAATAAGGTTGTTCGAGAACCGCGGCGGGTCGCCCCTGCGAAATTACCAATTATTACGGATACGCCTCTGCCAGCAGGGTTTGGATGGCGGTTTCAGTCTCAGCGTAACTGCCTTCGCCGATATGGATGTAACGGATGCGCCCGTGTTTGTCAATCAAATACAGCGTGGGCCAGTAACGGTTATTGTACGCCCGCCAGGTCGCGCCGTCATTATCCTGCGCCACAGCGTATTCAATGCCGTATTCCAACACTTTCGTTTTCAGGTTTTCCAGGTCTTCCTCGTAACTGAACTCGGGGTAATGGTTGCCGATGACGACCAACCCCTGACCGCGATATTTATTGTCCCATTCCTTCAACGAAGGAATCACATGGATGCAATTTATTCAGCCGAAAGTCCACATATCAATGGCAACCACTTTGCCGCGCAAATCCGCAAGGCGCAAAGGCGCATCCACATTCAGCCAGGTCTCGTTGGTCAATTCAGGCGCGGGACCCAGGTCCGGCAGGGCGTTGGTGACGGTTGGCAATATGATCTCCTGAGGCGGAGTTGATGCCGCGCCCGCACATGCGACAATGAAGAAGGGGAGAAGCGCGAGCCATTTGTTCATGTCTGTTTGATGCGGATATTTTAGGAAAACTTTCTGATAACAGGATGATAATCGAATGAGGAACTCTTCATCTCAATTGGAAGGCTTCGCCTCTCCCGTAGCCGACAGTTGATTCGCCCCGGTAAAGCGTGACCTCCCCGCCGCCATGGACTCTCCATCCCCCTCCGGGTTCACTCACCAAGCCTGTGCCTTCATCTATGCCGATCAGCGTCGCACCCGGCAGCATTTGCCTGAGTTGACCTGCCCACCTCCTGCCAAAGTTGTTGTGATGCGGCAAAACGCAGGCATTGGGGATCAGGTTTAAGCCGGGCAAAAGTTTTTGTTCGTATGGGTCGTAGTAATGCCCGCACATCACCATCGCCCCGGCGCTGCTCCCGGCGATGACCGCGCCATTGTCAAAGGCTTCCAGCGCGGCAGACCAGCACAGGCTGTCTTTGAGCGTTTCCCCTAAAAACCCCGGAAAGCCCCCGAGCAGGTAGATAATCTTTGAAGAACGGATTTGATCCGCAAGCGATGAATCATTTGCCGATTCTTTGTCAATCACATCTACAGCAAGGACATTTTTCGCGCCGAGGCTTTGAAACCATCTCAGGCCGTTCCCGCCTGCCCGTTTGTGATTATGATCCGGCGCGGCGGCGGTTGGGAGAATACAAATTGGCGCATCGAGCCCGCCAGCCAGTTCAATGGCGCGCAAATCCGGCTCAGACATGCGTCCGCCAAACTCCGCGCCGCCTGCAAGTAAGATATGACCCATGCCGCTCCCTTATCCCGGACTCCAAAGTCTCATGACTTTGGACGGTTTTTTACAACATCGGGAGACGTTGTACTCCTGATTCGTCATTGTTCACCACCTGCTTCGCCTCGCTCCGCTGTCACACGCATCTCGACTCCATCGGTGCTGACGTCAACCCAGCCGTTGCGGTCTGTGCGGAGCAGGGAATAGCCTTCGAGTGCGTCCAATACTTCTTGATGGGGCAGCCCGTTTTCATCGCCTGCCGCCACGCTCAACACCACCAACTGCGGATTCAAATTCTCGAGAATATCCGGCGGGTTGCTGGGGGCGTATCCAGATTCTGCCAGAAGGAGGACATCCACTTTGCCGATTGAGTTGCCGAATTCCAAAACATCGTACGTCACTTCGTCCACGCCGATGGGGAGCAGGGCTCGGAAACTGCCGTACTCGATCAGCAGGACGCATCCGCGCGGACTTGCAGTTTTTACTTCGATAAATGCGCTGTCGCCGAGGTCGAGTTTTTGCCCCGCTTGGGCGAGAGAGACGGGAATCTCATTTTGGGCGAAGTACTCGTCCAAAGTTTGGGAAGAGAAGGAGGCTTGCACGTTTCCGCAACGCAAAACATTTTCCGGGACGTATCGTTCTGTGACGCGAGGCAGGGCGGCGAGTTGATTCTCCTGCGTGGAGGCGAGGATGAGCCAGTCCAGGTTGCGGGTGAAGAAGGGGAGTCTGCGTCCGAGATCGTCCGAAAGTTCCGAAGCGGATTCGCCGCCGTTGATTAACACGTTACGTCCCTGCGGGGTTTGGATGAGGACAGCATCGGCGGAACCGGCTTCGAGGAAGATGAGGTGGAAACGCCCATCACCCGATTTGGATGAGGCGCTCCAGAACGTCACCATGCAGATGAAGATCAGGGAGAGGATCAAGGTCCAGGCGGCGGCTCGAAGCGATGAAGCCGCAGACTTGAACCAGTTTTGGATGGCAGACCAGTTAAAGGTCACGAGAAGAAGCGAAGCATAAGTCATATAAATAATCCAAAGAGGAACGTCACCCAATACGATCACTCCGTTTGGAATCTTATCGAAGAATTCCACAACACGGATGGTGTAGCCTGCAAAGGGCCAGGCGACCCATGCGAGCAGTTGACCGAGCGGAAGGATGAGAAGGCTGACGAAAACCGCCAGCCCGCCGAGGATCATCACCGCCGGTTGGATGGGCAGGATGAAGGGATTGGCGATGAATGAAACGATGGAGATACGGTTGAAATAATACATCATGAGCGGAATGGTCATAACCTGCGCCGCAAGCGTGAGGATGACGTTGTCGTTGATGATGCGGATGACGGCGGAATTATCGGTTCTGGAAATTTTTTCGATCAGGTTGGCTGTTATGTTCGAGAACGGTTCGGCGTAAAGGATGAGCCCAAGCGTGGCGAAGAACGAGAGTTGAAAGCCGATGTCCCATAGAGTGAGCGGATTGAAGAGCGACATAACCAGCGCAACGACGGCAAGCGTGTTGATGCCCGCATTACGTCGCCCGATCTGTTTTGCAAAAAGTGAAAGACTGCCCATGAAAGCGGCGCGCATGACAGCCGGGTCGCCGCCGACGAGAAAGGCATAAAGGAAAATTGAAACCACTGCAAGCGCGGCGCCGAGCCTTTCGTTTTGAAGGAGAGTCTTGAAGATCGAAAAGAAAAGCCCGGCGATGATGGCGATGTTGAAACCGGAGATTGCGATGATATGCGCGGTTCCTGTGTTCTTGAAGGCTTCTTGTAGTCTCTTGGGTAAACCCGTATCCACACCGAAGAGGATGCCCGCAAATAGCGATGCTTCGGGATCGGGAAAAATCTTGTAGGTGTTCTCGACCAGATTTGATTTGAAGGTATAAACAAGCCGCCAGAACGGGTTGCCATCGTTTCCGGGCAGGCGGGTCACTTCGGCTTTCGTCATGTACGAGTGGATTCCCTGACGGGCGAGGTAGTCGCGGTAGGAGAATTCTTCATTCTCCGGCGGCGTTTTCAACTCTCCCCGCAGGCGGATTTGTTCTCCGTATTGGTATTCTTCATTCGGCAGGACTCGCACGAGAAGACGCCCCGAGGCTTCGAGATCGCCATTGCCTGTATCCACGGCTTGGACGTTAAGAGTTAAGTTTGTGTATCCGTCGCGGTAGTCGGGGGGTTCGGCAAGATAACCGGTAATTAGTAATTCGTAATTACGGTCGTTGTAGAAGGCGATGTGGAAGGCATCAATATTTGGCTGGCGGGCTTGGAAGTAGGCGGAGCCGAGGAAGAGGAAGGTGGGGAGGAGGGGGAGGAAGGGATGAGTGATGAGTAACGAGTGAGGAGTGATGAATGATGAGCGACGAAGAATGAGGAAAAGAAGAAAGAAGAGGACGGCAATGATCGTCCATGCCCAGGCGGGGAAGGGGATGGCGGCGGCAAGGACGATTCCCACGAGGAAGGATAGTGAAATCCACAAGAGGGGCATGGAGTGGATTCTACATTAATATTGCGCCCTCATGGTGAGGGTATAATTGCCCAAGAGGTATGCCATGACCGATCTCGAAAAACAAATCATGCTTGAAATTGCCACCCTGCCTGAGATGCGTCAGGCGGATGTGCTTGCATTTGTTCGTTACCTAAAGCTGAGCATACCCGGAGGGCAAAAGGAAATCGAAGAGCGTTTCGAGCAGACTTTGAAGTCCATTCGCGCGCGCGCAAAGGAAATGAACATCATTGAAGCCGATATTGAAGCAGAAATCCGCGCAGTGCGTGAAGGTAAATAATGCGGGTTGTTCTTGATACGAATATTTTTATATCCTCGGTGCTTGGCGGGGCATTGGGTGTCATTCTCGATCAATGGAAGTCTGGAAAATTTACGCTGGTTATTTCAGATTCAATTGCGCGTGAATACCTGGATGTGCTCAATCGCCCCAAATTCAAAATCCCAGATTACGAAATCGTTTCAGTCACGGATTATCTGCTAACAACGGCTGAATTCGTTACGCCTGATGAAAAAATCGAAATAATCGTTGCCGATCCCACCGATAACAAATTTCTGGAAGCAGCGATTGTAGGTAATGTAAATTTCATTGTAAGCGGCGACAATCATTTGCTTCAAATTGAGTCTTTTAGAGGGATACCAATTGTCACAGGGCATGCCTTTGTGACCAAATTGTTGGTGTAATTAGAATCAATGACCCAACCCAAACCGATCCTAGTTACCGGCGCGACCGGGTATGTCGGCGGACGTCTCGTTCCCAAACTTTTGGAGGCGGGCTATCGTGTGCGCTGTCTCGCGCGCGACCCGTCCCGTTTGCAGGGGCGCGCCTGGCTGAATAAAGTCGAAGTTACGGCGGGTGATGCGCTTAACCCCGATGAACTTGCCAATGCGATGAAGGGCGTTTCGGTCGCTTATTATTTGATGCACGGCAAAAAGGGCGGCAGCGAAAGCGCAGTCCGCGATCTGCAAGCCGCGCGAAATTTTTCGCAAGCCGCAGAGGATGAGGGCATCGAACAGATCGTTTATCTTGGCGAACTCGTTGACCCTGCTGCCGATCTTTCACCCTACCTGCGTTCCCGCCACGAAGTCGGCTTCGTGCTCCGGCATGGCAAGACTCCCGTCACTGAACTTCGCGCCGGTATGATCATCGGCTCCGGCTCGGCGTTGTTCGAAATGATCCGCTACATCACCGAGCGCCAGCCGGTTCTAACCTGCCCAGCCTGGTTCTTCTCCCAAGCCCAGCCGATTGCGATTCGCGATGTGCTTTCCTATTTGGTGGATACGCTCAAGACGCCGGATGCAACCGGGCGGGTGATCGAGATCGGCGGACCGACGCGCCTCACCTACGCGGACATGATGCTGGGTTATGCCAAAGAGCGGAATCTACGTCGGTGGCTGATCCGCACCCCCTTCCACGCCCCGAGGCTTTCCTCCTATTGGGTTCACATGGTCACGCCGATCCATTGGCGGATTGTCGCACCGCTCATCGAAGGCTTGCGGGCGGAGTTGATCGTCCGCGACGAGAACGCGAAGAAATTATTTCCGCACATCCAGCCGATAGATTATCAGACAGCGGTTCATCTCGCGCTGGGACGTATTGCCCGCGATAACGTAGAGACAAGTTGGTCTGATGCGCTCGTCACGGCGGTGGGAGATGTCAAACCGTATCGTTTCACCGTCGAAGAAGGGATGTATGTCGAGCGCCGCCAGATCGTGATTAACCTCCCGCCGGAGACGGTTTTCCGTTCTTATTCTGGAATCGGCGGCGAACGCGGCTGGCTCTTCATGGATTGGGCGTGGGGAATGCGCGGCTGGTTCGACAAAGCCATCGGCGGAGTCGGGCTGAGGCGCGGGCGTCGTCACCCCGATGAAATCCACGCCGGAGAATCCCTCGATTTCTGGCGCGTCGAAGAAGTGGAGAAGGACCGCCTCATGCGCCTGCGGGCGGAGATGAAATTACCGGGCAAAGCCTGGCTTCAATTCGAATCCGCGCCGGTGGAGGGGGAGAAGGATAAAACCCTCTTTACAGTTTCGGCATATTTTGCATCTTATGGTTTCTTTGGCTTTCTCTATTGGTACGCCATGTGGCCCTTCCATAAACCGCGCTTCGACTGCCTCACCCGCCGCCGTGCCTCGCGCGCGCGCGTCCTCGCCCACGCCTACTGATAACTGCTCACTGATCGCTTTTCACTCTTCACTTTTCACCTTCTATTCATCCTTCATCCTTATCCCAACATCCTTCCCCCCATGCCTGCTCTCCTCTTCCCCCTCC
>DAOTXI010000101.1:0-1540 GCA_034435475.1 Anaerolineales bacterium | reverse complement strand
CTGATTTTCACGGATAAAAGCGTTTAAAAATCCGTGTTTGACCCTGTCTTCCTTATAATCCGTTTCCACAGATTTTTTATCCGTTATTCACGTTAAATATCTAAACGATAGCCCACGCCTCTTACGGTCTTGAGAAACTTCGGGTTGTCCGGGTCGAGTTCGATGGCGCGCCTGAGCCATGAGATATGCACGTCGAGTGTGCGCGTGTCGCCGGTGTAATTTGTTTCCCATTCTTTTTTGAAGAGGGGTACGCGTTCAACCACTTCACCGTGTTTGTCCATCAGCAATTGAAGCAGTGTCACCAGCCGCGGGGTGAGTTTTGTGCTTTTACCCATGCAGCGCACTCTTCGTTTTTCGAGGTCGAGGCGTATGGGTCCCACATGCAAAACATTCTTGCCGTCGCCGGGCAGCAGCGGTTTGATGCGGTTGGCAAGTTTTTGAACGGTGAACGGCAGCGCCAACACCGCATCCGCCGCATCCTTGCTGACTTCCCTGTCTTCATCGAGAATAAGGATGATGGGAAGTTTCGAGTCCTTCTCGCGCAAGGACTGACAGATGCGCAAACCCGTGCTGCGCATGGACGCCGCATTGATGACCACAAGGCTCGGGCTGACTTCCTTTAGCAATGAAACGGCTTTGCTGCCGTTCTGCGCGATATGGACATCAAATCCCTTCTTCTGCAAGTCTGCTGCAAAAGAAGGGACTTCGGCATGTTTTGCTTCTATGATCAGAAGAGTGGTGGTCTTCATGAGTGATTTTGAATGAGTTCTTTCGTTTTATCTGGCGTTTGTGCCGGGTTTTAAGTTTGTTAAGATATTGGCATTATACACCAATTCATATTTATGCAACCCCGAACCCGGGTACTATTGGGCAGGGAAAATGATTGACATATTTTTTAACCTGTAGAAGCTGCAAGTTGACCGCAGCCCGCGTTGATGTCAATGCCGCGCCTCATTCGGATCGTGCAGGGGATGCCGCGCTTCTGCAGAGTCTCTTTGAATATCTGCGCTTCTCCACGGTCAGTTGGGCTGCCTTCAAACCCTTTTGTCGGGTTCAACGGGATTGCGTTCACATGACAGAGTAATCCCTTAAGCCGCGCCGCAAGTTTTTCCGCAACCTCAGGCGTATCGTTGACTCCGCTGATCAACGCCCATTCGAAGGTTACGCGCCGATGGGTCTTTTCGATATAGTATTTGCAGGCTGAGATCACTTCATCTATTTTGTACCGTTTGTTGACCGGCATGATGGCGAGACGCTCCTCGTCGTCTGCGGCGTGCAGGGAGATGGCGAGATTGACCTGTCTTTGCTCGTCGGCAAAGCGTTTTATCTGCGGGACCAGCCCCACCGTGGAAATGGTCATCCGCCTTGCGCCGAATTTATATCCGCTCGCATCGTTGAGCCGGTCTATGGCTTGCATCACATTCTCGTAATTGTGGAAGGGCTCGCCCATCCCCATGAAGACGATGTTGCTGACTGTTTCATTTTGCTCTTTCAGCATTTGCGCGTAATACATCACTTGCGCCACGATCTCGCCGCTTGT
>DAOTXI010000100.1:0-11856 GCA_034435475.1 Anaerolineales bacterium | reverse complement strand
CTCATCTGCTTTGTTATCCGCGGTGCAGGGGGTGTCATCGGCGCAGTAGGCGGCGTTGTACGAGCCCGCCGTGGCATAACGAATGCCGAAACGGGTGGAGTTTTCGATAATCAACCAGGCGTAGAACAAACGGCCGTACTCGATCAACCCCACGACCACCAAAAGGAGGATGGGGATGATCAGGGCGAACTCCACCATGGCTTGCGCCTTTTTGGGGTGTGGAACTTTTTCCTTTACTGCGCGCATCATAATAACTCCATACAAAAATAATCAGGCTACTCGGAGATTTTTGTCGCAATATTCTGGGCGATGATCTCGAAGATGTCTAGCAGGTCTATATCCTTCGGCGCGTAAAAATATTCGCCGTGATTAATATTTGCGCCTGGGCTTAATAGGTTATCGCCTGCCTCGCGAGAGATGTATCTCAATAGATACTCCGCTTCTCCGCAATCCCGGGTGAAAAGCACACCCAAATCATCCACTTCCTCTACTTCGCAGCTGACCGCGGGCGTACCGGACGCCTTTATCTCTTTTACGTTCTTACCCAAACCAATTGTATATATTGTAACGCCATTTCCGCTTTTCATTGCGGCGAGGTTGTCCGCCATGTCGCGGGCGTAATCCTCCGCGTCGTAGAGCGACATGTCGTCTATCGTCTGGCTTGTGTCGTAGGGGTTTGTGAAGTCAATTGTGTCGTCCGGTCCCTGCTCGTTGCCTGAAATGCCATCTCTGCACCACTTTGGTTTTGGGTCTGGCATCTCGCTGGGCCACCAGGTATTTTGCGGGCAGTACCCGAATGGGAAACTAACAATGTCGGCTTCACTGGGTGTGCTTGCGTTTGCGGGACCGCTGGCAAGCAGGACAGTTACCCATAACGAATCGGGGCGTTGGGCATTCGAGTCGCCGCTTCCAGAAAATGACTGCTGGGCCAACGCCATCATGCCTCCGATATTACTGGAAGGGCAGGAGGATGGGTCGGAGATCGCAGCAGTCCTTGGATCAATCAATTTTGAGTACATCGGGCAATATGGGTCTTCGTAAGTAAGACCATTATACTTAAGGCACTCGCCAGGTTCTGGTATGTCGGTATCCGGATCAAAGGGATCACTGATGGGATCGGTATCGGATGAGGTGCAGACCCGGGGCTGATATACCATCAAGTTGTCAATACTCGAAAGGATTACGTTCTCGTCGAAGGTTAGAGGGATTACTTCAGTGGGGTCGCGCCCAACTGCATCGTTGATATCCGTTGCCTGTTGTGTCATACTAATGACTGAAACCCGGTCGTATCCGAAATAGATCAGGGATTCGACAAAAATGCCCGCAATATTCTTGACGGCCCGCAAAGGTTGGCAACCGACATCGGGATCGTTTGAGTTGCGATCCAGTTCGTTACATTCCCGGGGATCGTCGCCCGGGTCTGTGATCTCCCATGACACCTCACCTTCCATGTCTTCAACGGTTTCGTACGCCATGGAACCAGAGGTGTCAATTAGTAGTACCAGATCAATCGTGGCCGCTTCGCCGATCGAGGTTACCACCACATCTGCGCCATTAATTCCTAAAACGCGCAGGAATGCAAAATTGACATTAGAGTGGGCGGTCACTTCAACCAATTTTCGGTTTTCTATGGGGTTGCCTATCGGATCAGGGTTGCATAACTCTGGGCGGCCCGCGCCTGTTTCCTCACAGGTGTGAATTTCCACATCTGTCAAATTATCAATCTGGTTAATTTGAAGAAAACTCAGCGCTGCGTTTTCCATGGCGTCCGTGTTTAGCACGCCGGTATCCGGGGCCGGACGAAATTCCTGGGCGGCGGCTACGGCGGCGGCATCCACGCTGCGCTTGAGTTTTCCGTATTCGATTAGGAGCAATCCCGTGTCGGTCACAAGCCCTACCACCGCAATTAAACCAATAAACGCAAAAGCGAGCAGGATGATCGCCTGTCCGCGTTCAGATTTTTTTGCTGGTTCCTTGAAAGTATTTGGTTTCATAAACATCTCGTTAAGGAGTCGTTCCTGAGTCTCTTGGCTTTACATAAATTGTCGGCATCACGGCGGAAACATACATCATGGAGGGGTTATCCGGTGAAAAAAATGGGAGAGTCCACGGCAGGTTGAGGGTGCCCTCATATCCGTAATAAATTTCGACGATCACCAGCCCGGCGTCAGCAGGTTCGGAATCGTCACGAGTCATGAAATCAGCAATGGCAATATCTGTATAGGTGGATGGCGGGTCAGTCTCATCAAAGAGTTTGTAGTAATCTCCGCCGAGGTCAAAGCGTTCAATTGCAGAGATCGAATCAGGGTCGGTGCTTTCATCCACTTCCACCCCAATCAGAGAGACGAGAATGTTGTCGCGCCCGGCTTCGAGAACGATCTGCCTTGAGTCCGGGTCGCCTGCGGGCGCCAGCAATTCAATGGCATAATCCGCGGCGCTTGAGTAAAAAGCCGGGTCTATATCGCCTGCGGCGTCGTAGGGATTGATGGTGCTGAAGCGGCGGGCGGTCGAGCGCACGGCGTCTTGAACCGAGAGGTAGGTATTAAGCATGAAGCCAAACTCAACCATACCGGTGAATAACAGGATGAGGATCGGCAGGGTGATGGCAAATTCGACCAGACTTTGCGCCTTTGCCTCTTTTTGCCTCGATTTCTTTGAAATCTGTGGTTCGCTCATTTCCATCTCTTATAATCAAAAAATTAAATAAAGAAAAAAAAACATTTAGTTTGATCGCGATCTTTGGATTGAAGTGACGTGATGTGGGGATGATGTGCAGGATCGCCAGCTTATACCTGACAACAATTATAAATCACTTCCCATCTATAAACAATATGCAAGAAAATTGCAATACTTTCATTTCTGTAAGCGTTCCATGTGCCGGGGTCAAAACTCGGGAGATTTTCGACTATTTGATTAGAATAACCTCCGGCATCGTCAGGGTATCCCAATTATCTTCATCCTCGTACTGAATCTCAATGTTGTCGGTGCTGTTGACCTCGATGTTGTAAGCGATCATCTGGCTGTGGTAGGCGGCGCCCTTGATGGACTCCAGCCCGTTGATTCGCAGTGTGCCGTGCAGGGCAAGGATGGTCCCGCGTAGTTTTGAATAATCGTTGCCATTCAGGTTGATTGTGCCCCAGTTGCCGCTGGGCATGTAGATTAACAGCCCGGCAGCCTTCCCCGTTTTGGGAGCGCTTAAGTCGTATTCCGCATATCCGCTGAAGCGTATATTTCCGTCTTCCATCACAAAAACGACATTTTTTCCCTCCAGAAACTGACCTTCCTTGATGATGAAATCATCCTGTAAGCAATAGACGCCAGGCTCAAGGTATTTTATTCCGTCAGGTGGAAAGATGCCCTCTTCGTAATTCCCGGCGGAGATTGTTTCAGTTTCGAAGTCTGGCGTGGCGATTTTTGACCCGCATCCTACCTGCGGAAGTTGGTATGGCGGCGGATAGGGGATCGGCGCCTTGCCCTCGTCTACGGGGAAGGGTGTAATTAATTGGGGTTTTTGAATACTCGCTCCACCCACGACTGTGATCCGGTTCGCGTCACGGATGCGGATACTGCCGCTCCCGTAGGACATCAGCGCGCAGTCGGGGTTATCTGAATTGACGAATATCCCGCCTCCGTACAGATTGATGGTGGCTTCACTGTGTATCGAAAAAGCGCGATGATGCTCGCATTGCGATTCGGGCGCAAGGCTGATCAGCGCATAGCCCGGGAACATGGGTCCCATTTCGGATGGCTTCGATTGCGAAATAACATGCGCCACATTGGTAATGAAGGGGATGCCGACTACAACGCCGAAATATGTCCGCAGATGAGAGGTTAAGACGACCTCGATGTATTCAGGGTCGCCTGCATAGGGTCCTTCGAGCGGGGGCGTATTCAATTCGACCGTATTGGTCACGCCGTTATTGTCGTAACCGTTTGCGGCGGCGGAGGCAAGGGCGGCAGCGCGCCAGTTTCCGCCTTCAATCCTTGTCAGGGCGCCGGTCAAGGCAGCGGCGGAGGCAGCGGTCTCTGCGCGGCGGCTGTCAAGGAATGCGTTTGTGCCGTCTATGGCGAGGGCGGCGGCGCCAATAATTCCGATAATGGCAAAGACGATGACGATCATGGCTTGACCGGTTTCGCGGGTTCTGGGTTTCATTTTCATAAAGTTTATTTACACGGCGGTTGCAGGATCACGTTCGAGGCATTGGCCCGCAAACTGACAGTGTCCGAGCCGATGATGCTGCCTGTGAACGGCATAAGAATCGGGTAAAGATACGTCACCCTGACCTGGACATAATTCGCAATTCCCTTCGTCACCCCCTCGCAGGCTTTTCCTTTAACGATTATTTCCACCGTCACATTCTCGCGATCAGTGAGGTCAACAGGCGATGAAAATACTTCCTCTTCCTCGCCGTGCGGCAGGATGTATCGCGCGCGGTTTTCGATCTCCACTTCGTTGCCCGGGTTGATGGACGCGTACAACGCGCCCTCCTGCGCGGCGTCGCGGACGATGGAGTAGGAGAATAACGCCATCCCAAAATCGAACGAGGCAAGCATGATGAGCAGAATCACCGGCAGGCTGACCGCCAGTTCAACAAGGCTTTGACCCTTCTCGCGTGCTTTGGTTTTTTTGTCCATGACTACTTGCTCGAATCAACCGGGTAATTGATACAGCCGGGATTTCCGATTGTGATAATGATCCGTTCGGTTTCGTCGCGGAAGGTGTAATCCTGGTCGAAAAGGAACATGATCTCCGATGCACCTGCCGGAATAATCGGATAATATCCAGGTATGAATGTGCTGGTGGTGAAGAGGTCGCCATTCCAGACCTGCCCATCGAGAACCACCTGCCTGAGCCGCAGCGAAGGCGCCCCGCCTGTATCGTGATTCCACGCCACATAGACCGACGCTGTGTTCAAATTGTGATTGGTGTTGTTGAAGAGTTTCATCGACATGATATTGTCATCGAACTCCAGCGGTCCATGCGAAACGCCGGTCTCTCCAGTGCAACTGATGGCGGTGGATGTGCCGGTGGGGATTCTGCTCGCTGTTGGCGTAATGGATGGGGTGAATGTCAGGGTTGGCAGGGGGGTATTTGTGGCGGTACGCGGGAATTGAGTGCGGATCGCCTCATATGTCAAGTTAAAGGTTGGAACCGGAGTGGGCGGCTCGGTGGCTGTGGCGTTTGCAAGCGATGTATTAGTCGGTATTTTTGAAGGGGTGGCGGTTTCAGCGGCAAACCCGGTTGGGAAGGCGGAACCGAAAATTGGAACCGAGATCAGGAAGGTGCGCGCATTGGCAGAAACGATGTCCAAAGACTCGATATTATTCAAACTCAAGATCGGCTGATAAGATGCGGAAACCTGCACGATGATCCGGTCGCCATTACGGATGACATTATCTTCGATGGGGCAAGTATCGGCGTCAGGGCTGGGGTCTATATCAAGAATGGGGATTTGTTCTCCCTCTGCTGTAACTCCCCGGTCATATGTGATGTTTATTTCTTCGAATTCCGTCAGAATGGCAGACTGGTTGGCAACTTCGCGGATGCCATCGCAATCCTGATAGTAGGTGACGCCGGAATTCGGTTCGCCGCTCCCCGCGCCGTAACGCGCTGCCTGCCGCGAGGCGTTCGCCACCGAGGCAACGATAAAGACCAGGCGCGATAATTCGATAATGCCATAAAGCAGGATCACCAAAATTGGCAGGACCAGGGCAAACTCAAGCATCGCTTGCGCGCGATGCGAATCTGTTGGGCGGGTTTTTATTATACGAGGGCGTTTTATCATGGCAAATTTTCTCTACCCGGGCAGAATTGACTTGAGAATGTCCGGGAAATAAACAACGATTCCGGCGCCGATCACAAAATATGGTCCAAACGGAATGAACATCATCAGCGCGTTTTCGTCGTAACGACGCGAAACCATCATTCCAATAATCAGCAGAAAACTGACCAACCCACCCAGCAGGAGACTCAGGACGATTACCACCAATATTAACGTTGGCCCGCCGACGAGCAGCCCCAGAATCGTGACGAGAATGACATCGCCCTGACCGAGCGCCTCTTCGTCGTCCGCTTCCAATCCCTGGGCGTTCATTCTTCTTGCGCGTAACCGGGCGAAGAGCACGCCAAAATAATAAAAGGCAAGCATCACAAGAAGCCCGGTCAAACCACCCCACAGTGTTGTCCACAAGCCGTGGGTCATCAGACCAAGAGCCAGGGCGAGAATCGAACCGGCGATACTGGTTGGGTGCAGGATGAGTTTATGTTCCATGTCAATCACGATGACGATCCCGAAATAGATCAACAGGAGCAATCCCATCCAGAATCCGATCTTCGTTGACGGGGTGAGAAAAACGTACATACTCATGGCAACTGCGGCAATTTGGACAAGCCAGTTACGGTAATGCCGTTTGTGTCTGTTTGGGCATTTTTGGAATAAAAGATACTTCATCAACGGAATCGGCGCATTGCATTCCAGGCAGACAGGTTTACTCAGACTTCGTGTTACGGGAAGGACATCCGAAATGTAGTTGATGATCCATCCGGCAAGCCACCCGGTCAGAAGGGGAATAATCCATTCGGAAATCATGAATTCATTATAATTCCAATTTTTTAACAATGGATAGCCCTTTTTGTTGTAAGCCGACTGCAATGTAATTGGCGGATTACTAAAAACCCCATTACAATTTTGTTTGGATAGGAGATATTCACATGGAAGAATTTATTATCGAAGGGGGTGTCCCCTTGAACGGTGAAGTCACGCCATCGGGGAATAAGAATGCCGCCCTGCCTTTGCTTGCGGCCTGCCTTTTGACGGCGGAGCCTGTTACTTTACGGAATGTGCCGCAGATCCGCGATGTGCTTGCCATGCGCCGGTTGATCGAAAGCCTGGGAGCGGTTGTCGAGGATTTGGATGCGCATACCTGGCGGATCACAACAAGGGAACTGACCGCTTCTCACCTGGACCCGGACCTGTGTCGCCGCATTCGGGCTTCGATCCTCATTGCGGGTCCTGTTCTCGCGCGCGCGGGCGCGCTCAAACTTCCGCCCCCCGGCGGCGATGTGATCGGGCGTCGCCGGCTCGATACGCACATCCTTGCCCTGCGCGCGCTTGGCGCCGATATTGCCTATGACCGGGTCTTTGATATCAAAACCTCGAACCTGCATGGCGCCGATATTTTGCTGGACGAAGCCAGTGTCACCGCCACCGAAAACGCCGTCATGGCTGCGGTGCTTGCAAAAGGGACAACCCGCGTCCGCAATGCGGCATCTGAGCCGCATGTTCAGGAATTATGCAATTTCTTAAACCTGCTCGGCGCAAAGATTGAAGGCATTGGTTCAAATGCATTGACAATCACTGGTGTTTCAGGTTTGCGCGGCGGGGAATTCACAATAGGGTCAGATTTGTTGGAGGTTGTCAGTTATATCGGCGCGGCGGTAGTAACCCGTGGCGAAGTGACGATTCGTAACGCTGGGGTACAACACCTGGACATGGTTGCGCAGGTTTTTCGGCGCATTGGGGTTCATTGGATCGTGGACGGCAGCGATATTCTTGTGCCTTCCAATCAGCGCTTCAAGGTTTTCCCCGATCTCGACGGAGCCGTGCCGGAGATAAAGACGAACGTCTGGCCTGCATTTCCCACCGACCTGACCAGTATTGCAATCACTGTAGCAACCCAAACTACCGGCTCTGTCCTCTTCCACGACTGGATGTTTTCCGGGCGGATGTATTTCACCGACAAACTGGTTGGGATGGGCGCGCGCATCATCCTCTGCGATCCGTACCGTTGTCTTGTACAGGGTCCCACGCCTTTATTCGGCGAGAAGCTAGAAAGCCCCGATATCCGCGCAGGCATGGCGTTACTGCTGGCAGCCTTGGCAGCGGATGGAACTTCGACAATCCGAAACATCATTCAAATCGAAAGAGGTTATGAAAAGGTTGATGAGAAATTAAAAGCGCTTGGCGCAAAAATTCGCCGTGAAGTGGAGTAAAAAAAGACGCCGCAGGATGCCCGCGGCGTCTTTTATATTAGTCTGAGTTGTGGAAATTTTATTTCACCACGATGACTTCCGGCTTGATCTTCACGACGAAGAGGTGATTGTCTCCAACCCGGTTGTTGATGTTTCCGACAGCGGTGCTGGTATCGCCGTCCGAGTACTCAATCCAGGCATAAGCCCAATACTCGCCCTTCGGCATGGATAAGGTCAGCTTTTCATTTTTCTTGAGAATATATGTCTCCGCGCCGCATTGACCATGCAGGTTTGTTGCAAGGTTTAATGAGAGTGTTACGGTTCCGCCCGTCTCATTTTCAAAGCGGATATTGGAAGTCGGGCCGGCTTCGCCGCGGTTGATCGGGTGCAGACAATTATCTTCGCCGCCGCTGCTGGCAGCTGCCTGGGTGGCTGTCGGTAAAAGCGCAAAATCAGGTGTCGGGCTGGGAAGCGGTGTGAACGTCGGGAGCGGAGTCGGAGACGGCGTCTCGGTGGGGGGCAGTGGCGTATTTGTCGGTATCGCTGCCTGGGTCATGGCAACCATGGTCAACGCTGCGGAAATGGCGGTGCCTTGAATTTGCTCCGGTGCAAGGGTCGGCTCTGCCGGTTGTCCCACGCACGCCGCGAGAAGTGTAGCCAGAAGCGCCAGGGTCGGAATTATTTTTTTAATCATTTTTTGCTGTCTCTCCATTTTATTTTCAAATGAACAGTGTTTTAATCTCTCTTTACAGTGATTCTGTTCTTGTAAAACGCGATTGTAACGAAACCGCCTTTATCCATCTTAAAACTGCCATCGAACTGCCTGCCGCCCACCCAGGCAACGTAGGTGTAACTACCCGCGGGAGCCTGCACCGAGAAATTCTTATTTACAGGGTACTCAAGGAGGGTAACGTACCCTTCCTTTGTGACACAACGAAGGGCAACGTAGGCATCTGCATCCGATTTGTTGGATAATTGGATCGTTCCATACGGCAGGAACGGCGCTTGCGTTCCAACGACTCCGCCAGATGGAGTACCGGGTATTGTGCTGGGCTGGTTTGCGGCGGTTGGGGTCTCAGACCCAGCTGTTTCATTTGATGGGGTTCCCGGCGTTGGCGTGCCTGCCAATAATGTGGCAGTAAGGGTCAATAATACCGGGTTTTCCGTTTCGGTGGGAGTTGGCTGTGTTGCATTCGGTTCAGGACTGAGGATGACCGGAGTTTCAGTCGGGACGGGAGATTGAGTTGGTAATGCCGCCAGGGTTTGTTCCGATATCACCGCAGCGGTTACACGTAATACCTCATCTGGAAATGGGGTGGGTCCGCTTTGTGATTCGGAAAACGCCGGGAGACACGCGCTCAACAACAACCCCAGGGCAACGACGAAAAGATTCCTTTTAATCATCCCGACACCTGAGAAATCAGGCTTTCTGTCCTGCAACTTCCATGAACTGAGCAACGACATCTCGCAACATCCGTTCGGGCAGCGCGCCGACCTGACGGTGAACGACCTTGCCATTAAAGATGAAGAGCAGGGTCGGAATGCCCTGAATCCCGAACTTCTGCATCCATTGGGCATGATCGTCGGTGTTCACTTTTGCGATCAGAAGTTTGCCTTCCGTTTCCGCCGCAAGTTTATCGAGTGTCGGGGCGATCATCTTGCATGGATTGCACCATGGCGCCCAAAAATCAACGATCACCGGGAGCTCGGACTGCATGACAACTTTATCGAAATCCTCGTCTGTTATATGTTGTGGTTCAGCAGGCATTCTTCTTATTCCTTTTCAAAAACGTTTTTTACTCGATATTAAGCCAAAAAAGTATAACATAAAACCCTGATATAATCGCCGCCCATGAGCGTTTTCTCACGTTGGAAAGAGGGACTTTCCCGAACAAGCAAAGCCGCCTTTGGTCAGATCGCATCCATTCTCGGCGCAACAGAGATCACAAACGAAACCTGGGACGATCTCGAAGCAATATTGATTCAAGCCGATATGGGACTCGAAACCGCCGATTCCATCATCGAGGAACTGAAACGCCTCGTCCGCGCCGAGGGTTTGACCCGCTCCGATCAGCTTTCTACTGCGCTGAAAACGGAATTGCGGGCACGTCTTGTTTCGCCCCCGGTACTTCGTTATGAAGATTCTCCCACTGTGATCCTCGTTGTGGGAGTTAATGGCTCTGGCAAGACAACGACTATTGCAAAACTTTCTTCGGTGTTTACAGAGGCTGGAAAAAAAATTCTGCTTGGCGCGGCGGACACGTTCCGTGCCGCAGCGGTGGACCAACTTCAGGTTTGGGGAGACAGGCTGAACGTCGAAGTGATCACGGGCGCTCCCGAAAGCGACCCGGGCGCGGTGGCGTTCAGCGCCGTCCAGGCTGGAGTCGCCCGCGGTGTGGACATCATCATGATTGACACTGCCGGGCGTTTGCATACCCGCTTTAACTTAATGGAAGAATTAAAAAAAGTGTACCGCGTGGTCGGCAAGGCGCTGACCGGCGCACCGCATCACGTTTGGCTGGTACTCGATGCCACCACCGGGCAGAACGCACTGCAACAAGCCCGCTCGTTCAAGGATGCTGTGAATGTTTCGGGCGTGATATTGACCAAACTGGATTCCTCTGCAAAGGGCGGCATGGCGTTTGCCATTCAACGCGAGTTGAACCTGCCCATCCTGTTTGCCGGGCTGGGCGAAAAACCTGAAGACCTGACGCCCTTCGACCCGGACGCCTTTGTGGATGGAATTCTGGCTAACTTTCAGGAGTAAACATGCAAGACCTATTACAAAGATTGAACACCGCCAACGAAATCATCCAGCAATTATTGGAGCGTCTTTGACCTGGCGGGAAAACAGGCGCAATTGGAGCAGTTGGAACTTCAGGTTGGGGAACCTGATTTTTGGAACGATTCAGTTTCCGCCCAGCGGGTGATGAAAAATGTATCGAGCCTGCGCAGTGAGGTGGAAGGGTGGAGCGCCATCAAACAGCAGGTGCATGACCTGGGAGATTTGGCGAAGCTTGAGGACGACTCTCTGCGTTCTGAGCTGGAGACTGAGATCGCAAAACTTGAAGCCGAATTGCAAAAGCGCTCCTTTGCAACAATGCTTTCGGGTCCTTTCGATCACGATGATGCGATACTTGCCATCCATGCCGGGGCAGGCGGAACCGACTCGCAAGACTGGGCGGAGATGTTGGAGCGCATGTACCTGCGCTGGTGTGAAAACCGCGGGTTTACCGCCGAGATCCTGGACTCAACCCCCGGCGAAGAGGCGGGCATCAAAAGCGTGACCATCTCTGTGGGCGGACAATATGCCTTCGGCTATTTGCGCTCAGAAAAGGGTGTTCATCGCCTTGTGCGTCTTTCGCCTTTTGATGCGGCGCACCGCCGCCATACATCCTTTGCGCTGGTCGAGGTTTTGCCGCAAGTCACCATGGATGAAGCCGATGTCGAGATCAACCCCGGGGATGTGAAAATGGATGTGTTCCGTTCATCGGGGGCGGGCGGGCAAAATGTTCAAAAGAACGCCACTGCTGTGCGGTTGACTCATACTCCCACCGGCATTGTCGTGACCTGCCAAAACGAACGTTCGCAGACTCAAAACCGCGAGTTTGCCATGCGAATCCTTCGGGCGCGGCTTGTCCAATTGAAACGCGCCGAGAAAGAGGAGGAGCGCGCTGTCCTGCGCGGAGAGTACACCAAAGCGGAGTGGGGCAGTCAGATCCGCTCTTATGTCCTGCATCCATACCAAATGGTCAAGGATCATCGCACCGATTTCCAGGTTGGCAATACCCAGTCGGTATTGGACGGAGACCTCGATGAATTCATGGAAGACTATTTGAAGAATACGGCGGGCGGGAAGAAATAGAATTTTTACCCCGAAAAAA